>RGGX01000026.1 GCA_010024485.1 Actinomycetota bacterium
TCGGCCACCGCCTCGATCTCGACCCCACCCTGCGCGGACAGCATCAGCAGGTGTTTCTTCGCACCGCGATCGAGCGTGAAACTGGCGTAGTACTCCTCGTCGATGTCGGAGGCGTTCTCGACCCAGAGACGCTCGACGACGTGCCCCTTGATGTCCATGCCGAGGATGTTCCCAGCGTGGAGACGGACCTCGTCCGCATCGGCAGCCAGCTTGATACCCCCGGCCTTGCCTCGGCCGCCGACCTGCACCTGGGCCTTCACGACGACCGGATAGCCGGCCGCCTCAGCCGCCGACACCGCCTCGTCGACGGTCAGCGCAACATCGCCGGCGCTCACCGGGATGTCGTAGCGGGCGAAGTACTGCTTGCCCTGGTATTCGAACAGGTCCATGTGTCAGTCCTCTCGTTCGTCGAGTGCGGTCTCGAGCCACGCGCTGATGCCCTTCAGCGAGGCCCCCGGCTGGAAGATCTCAGCGACCCCCTGATCGCGGAGCGCCCGCGCGTCGGCGTCGGGGATGACCCCTCCTCCGAAGACGAGCACATGGGAGAGGTCACGATCACCGAGCTCGGACATCACCCTCGGGAACAACGTCAGGTGGGCCCCCGACAGAAGGGACAGCCCGACAGCGTCGGCGTCCTCCTGGAGGACCGTCTCGGCGATCTGCTCCGGCGTCTGGTGGAGACCGGTGTAGATCACCTCGAAGCCGTGGTCGCGCAGCGCCCGGGTGATGGTCTTCGCGCCCCGGTCATGACCGTCGAGGCCGGGTTTGCCGACGACGACGCGGTAGGGGCGCTTCACAACTGGAAGACCCTATTCGCTGGGCCGAGTGAGCGGCCAACCGGCTCGCCGGAGACGGTCCGGGTTCGCCGAGGGAGTCATGGTGATACCGATCTGGTATCATTACTGCGTGGCCTTCACCGTTCGCACCGACCCGACGCTTGAGGCCGCGCTCACGGCACTTGCCGAATCGGAGTCCATCTCCCGCCAGGAAGTCATCAGAAGGGCAGTCATGGAACGATTCGAACGTGCCGGCCATCGTGCTGCGGTGTCCGACTCCGCCTCGCGAATGATCGATCGATGGGGTGACGTCCTCGATCGACTCGGCTCGGAATGAACAACACCGTCCACCTCGATCTCGACGACATCCTCGATCTGGTCCGCCGACTCGGCGTGGGGCCGATCCGCGACCTTGGACTCATCGACTCCGCGGTCGCCCGGCCGAGATCGAGTGCTTTCGGCGAGGACGCGTATCCGACGGTCGCCCTGAAAGCCGCTGCGCTCCTCCACTCGCTGGCAGCAAACCATGGTCTCGTCGACGGCAACAAACGGCTCGCGTGGTTGGCGACCACCGTCTTCTGCGATCTCAACGGAGTGGAGTGCTCGCTCGACGACGATGCCGCTTTCACGTTGGTCTGGGACATCGCGGCGGGCCTCGAGCACCTCCCATCAATCGTCGACCGGCTCGCTCTGCGACGCCTGGATGGCTCAAGACTCGACTGAACGGCCACACTGTCGTCGTGCGACTCCCCGAGTTCCGAAGCCCCCTGGCTCGAGCCGTGCTCCCCGTCGTCGGGGGGCTCATCGTCCTCGCGCTGATCGGCTCCTTCACCTGGGGCATGGCGGCCGTCATCTCATCGGGGGGTGCGGAGAGCTCCGAGCGACTCGCGCCGTCGACCTTCACGGTCGGCAATGTCGAGTTCCTCAGCGATCTCGTCGAGAGCGACGGACCCCTGCTCTTCGCCGAACTCGGCACCCCGGTCGGAGCTCGCTCCATCGTTGTCGACCACACCGGCGATGACCCCGCGCTCGGATGGCGTGTCTACTGGGCCTACCCGGCCGACCGTGGGCCCGACTGCATCGTCGAGCAGGTGCTGGGCACCGACCGCTTCATCGACTGTGAGGGACGGGAGATCACGGTCGACCAACTCTCACCCCCGGACGTGGGTGTCCGTCCGGTCGTCTACGACTCGACGCGTCTCGAGATCGATCTCCGGGGTGTCGCTGACTGAGTGCCGCGATCAGGCGCGCTCGACCGCGCCGAGCAGCCGGTCGACGAATGCATCGCAGTGCTCCTCGATCCGGCTCCGCTTGATGAGGAGACCCCCGATCACCTCGGCGCCGGTCGACCCCATCGCGGTCGACATCCGATCGAGACTCCGCCCGGCATCGAGCGCGTAGGTCAGGAAACCAGCGATCCGCTTGCCGCGCATCGTCGGCAGGTTCGCGATCTCCGCCGCCGCCCACGGTGCCTGACCGACCACGAACAACCCATGCGTCCAGGTTCCGACCAACACGACATCGGCCTGCTGGATCGACGCCAGATCGGGTCGACGCACCCGCGACAGGCCGGTGATCGACCACCCCTCCTCACTCAGGCCGCCGGCGATCCGCTCGGCCGCTCGGGTGGTGTTGCCGGTGAGGCTCTCGACGAGCAGTGCTGCCTTCATCGCCGACATTCAACCAGACTCGCGCCGCACCATGTCAGCCACGTCGGGTGAGTGGCGCCCATGCGAGCGCCAGATGCTTGGATCCGACCCCGGCGAAGTTCACCACCGCCTCGGCGCGATCACCCGACCCCGTGATCTCGATGATCACGCCCTCACCGAACGCTGGATGCGAGACATCGTCGCCGACCCGAAAACCGATCTCGTGGGCGTTGGAACGTTGAGCTGGCGTCGACCCGGCCCTCAGCGCCGCTTCCACGACCCGCTCGCGGTGAGCCTCATCGACGTCTCGATCGACCGCGCGTCGTCGATACCCGGGCACCGACGACCGCGCGGCATCCCAGTCAGACCTCGAGGATCCGCGCGAGGTGCCCATCCCCCCATCGGCGTCACCCTGCACGTCGAAGAGCTCATCGGGGATCTCGTCGAAGAATCGGGACGGCGGGTTGTACTGGGTGGATCCGAACAGCATCCGCGACCAGGAGTGGGTCATGTGGAGTTGCTGCATCGCACGGGTGATGCCCACATAGGCGAGGCGGCGCTCCTCCTCCATCTCATCGGGGTCGGTGAGGGCGCGATGATGCGGGAAGACGCCCTCCTCGACACCGATGAGGAACACATAGGGGAACTCGAGGCCCTTCGCCGCGTGGAGGGTCATGAGGACCACCCGGTCGTCGCCGCTCAGTTCGTCGGTATCGGCGACGAGCGACACCTGCTCCAGGAACTCATCGATGCGGGTGAACTCGCGGGCCGATCCGACGAGCTCACCGAGGTTCTCGATCCGGCCATGGGATTCGACGGTGTCGGCCTGCTCGAGGTCGGCGAGGTAACCCGAGCGCTCGAGCACCGACTGCAGCACGTCACCGGGACCGAGATCGTCGGCCTCCGGCGCGGGGTCATCCATCGCGGCTCGAACCTCGTCGATCAGCCCGCAGAACGACTCGAGTCCCTTGGCGGCGCGGCCTCCGACCCCGGCCTCGTGAGCCCGTCGACAGGCATCGAGGAAGGTGACCCCCTCGGCTGCGGCGAACTCGTCGAGTCGGGCGACGCTCGTGTCGCCGATCCCGCGTTTCGGCACGTTGAGAACGCGTTTGACGCTCACCTCATCGGCCGGATTGACCACCGCCCTCAGGTAGGCCAGCGCGTCCTTGATCTCGCGCCGGTCGTAGAAGCGGGTACCCCCGACGACCTGGTACGGGACGCCGAGACGCATGAAGGCCTCCTCGACCACTCGGCTCTGCGCGTTGGTGCGATAGAGGACGGCGATGTCGTTCCAGGCGGCGCCGCGCTCGGACGAGAGCTGACGAACCGTGGACGCCACCCAGGTCGACTCATCACCCTCGTCGGTCGCGTAGTAGCGGACGATCCGTGCACCCTCGCCGGAGTCGGTCCACAGGTCCTTGTCCTTCCGGCCGACGTTGTTGACGATGACCGCGTTCGCCGCATCGAGGATGGTCTGGGTCGACCGGTAGTTCTGGCTGAGGACGATCGTGGTCACATCGGCGAAGGCATCCTCGAACTGCATGATGTTGCGGAGGTCGGCGCCACGGAACCGGTAGACGCTCTGATCGCTGTCGCCCACCACGCAGACGTTGTGATCAGCGGTCGGGTCATCGGCGGCGGCCAACTGCAGGACGATCTCGTTCTGGGCGAGGTTGGTGTCCTGGTACTCGTCGACGAGGAGGTGCGCGAAGCGACGGCGGTACTCCTCGAGGACGTCGGGGTGCTCGCGGAAGAGCCTGACGACATTGACCAGCAGGTCGTCGAAGTCCATCGAGCCTGACCGCTCGAGACGCGACTGGTATTCGGTGTAGATGTCGGCGTGCTTGCGCTGGAATATGTCATCGGCCCGAGCCACCGCCTCGCGGGGGTCGACGAGCTCGTTCTTGAGGAGCGAGATGTGCGCGTGCGCGGCCCGAGACGCGAACCGCTTCGCATCGAGGCCGAGGTCACGGACCACATAGCCGGTCAAGCGAACGGCATCGGCCTGGTCGTAGATGGAGAAGGTTCGCGGGTAACCGATCCGGTCGGCGTGCGCGCGCAGGATGCGGACGCAGGCCGAGTGGAAGGTGCTGACCCACATGGCCTTGACCACCGGCCCGACGAGCGTCGCCACCCGCTCGCGCATCTCGGCGGCGGCCTTGTTGGTGAACGTGATGGCGAGGATCGAGGTCGGATGAACCCCGGAGCGCACCAGGTGAGCGATCCGATGGGTGAGCACCCGGGTCTTGCCCGAACCGGCTCCCGCGACCACCAGCAGAGGGCCTCCGGGATGGACGACCGCGTCGAACTGGTCGGGGTTGAGGCCATCGAGGAGCGGATCGTCACTCGAGTCCGGTGCCGACAGGGGGAGTTGCCCGGAGTCCGACATGGACCTCCGATCCTACGACGGGGGTGTTCGCCTCGGTGCCACCAACCCGACGGGCGCGGACAAAGGTCGGAGGCCCGGGCTCACGCCAGGGCCTCCGATTTCGGGGGGTCGAGTCGAGAGTCAGCGACCCCTGTCGCGATGACCCTCCATTCGCTCGGTCGGGCCCGCCGTGTTCACCCGCTCGGACACGCGGTCGGTGATGTCGGCGAGCTTCGCAGCGGCCTCCTCCTCGGTCAGCGAGCCCTCCTCGACGTGCTCGGCGATGCGCTCCTCGGCCTCGGCGACGAGGGCCGCCACGAGATCGTCGGAGCTCACACCGTTGGCCGCCGCGACCTCCGCAAGCGTGCTGCCAGCAACGAGTTCCGCCCGCAGGGTCTCGGCGTCGATACCGAGCAGATCGGTCACGACCTCCGAGCGAGCGGCCAGGTCGCGACCACCCCGATGACCCTCACCACGGCGACGCATCGACTCGACGAGATGCTGCGAGACGGCGTCGGCCTGATCACCGTCGATCGTCGCATCGTCGACGAGGGGCTGCAGCACCTCTCGAATCCGTGATGCGCGGTCCACGTGGTCGTCCCCGTTGTCGAGGTCTGCGTCTACCGTGTCGACCATCGGGGCGTCGGCGGCACTCGTCAGCCCGGGCACCCCGGCTGCGAACCCGATCGCCCCACCGGCCAGCAGACCCGCGGTGACCGTTGCGATGCTCTTGCGATTGATAGCCATGTTCTCTCTCCTTCCCGGGGGACACCGTGTCCTCCGATGGGTCCCACTCTCGGGACCGCCGGTGAGAGGCGACCATGACCGAGGTGAGAGTCCGGTGAGAGCCCGGCGGGCCGTCACCGAACTCAGCCGGCGTTGAGACCCGCGGGCGGGCCCAGGCGCATCGAGATCTCCGCGCCTCCGCCCGGACGGTCGGAGATCGTGACATCGCCACCGTGTGACCGGGCGAACTCGGCCACGATGGCGAGACCGAGGCCCGACCCCGGCAACGCCCTCGCCGCCTCAGCGCGGTGGAAACGATCGAGAACGCGCTCCCGCTCCCCGACAGGGATGCCCGGGCCCCGGTCCGCCACGGTGATCACCGCATCGGCGACCGACACATCGATCGGGCCACCGCTCAGATCGAACTTGGTCGCGTTGTCGAGCAGGTTCGACACGGCCCGGCGCAACGCATCGGTTCGTACCTCGGCGACCGAGCCATCGGCAACCACCCTGATCTCCCGCTCCGTCCGACGGGCCACGCGCTCGGCGACGGCGCTGACCACCGGACCGAGATCGACCCGCTCGGGTTCGACGTCATCGGCCTCCCCACTGGCGGCCTGGACGATCTCGTTCACGAGCGCGGTCAGTTCATCGACCTCCGTCCGCATCGACAAGACCATCTCCCGACGATCGGAAGGGTCGAGCTCGCCGTACCGATCGAGCATGTCGAGATTCGTGCGGATGCTCGTGAGCGGCGTCCGCAGCTCGTGACCGGCGTCCTGGACCAGACGCGCCTGGTCGGAGCGGGACCGCGAGAGCGCCGCGATCATCCGACGGAAGGCATCAGACAACTGGCCGACCTCATCCCGATCGCGAGTGGTCGGCAGGTCGACATCGAGACTCCCGGTCTCTTCCACGGTGACTGCGGCCTCCGTCAGGCGCCGGAGCGGCCGGGTGACCCGACCGGCGATGAGCGCCCCGACGAGCGCGGCCAACGTGGTAACCCCCGCCACCAGCGCGATGGTCCGCTGGCGGAGCGCGTCCAGCACTCGCTCCGTCTCGCGGAGGTCTCGCCCGACCTGCACGAGCCCACCGTCGAGACCGACGACGAGCACGCGGTACCGATCCCGGCCGAGTTCGACGTCGGCGAGGGCGGTGCGGCCGGCCCGCAGATCGAGGAGGTCTCGGCTCACTCGGAGCTCCCTCGGGAACGTCGACTGCAGCACCGTCCCGTCGCTCCGGGTGACCTGGACATCGAGACCGTCGAAGGGACCGCGCTCGGGGAACCGCTCATCGATCCGCCGGGAGAGCACCACCTGAGTGGCCTCCACCAGAGAGTCGTCGACAGCCTCATAGAGCCGTCCCTCCGTGAGCCGGTAGGAGATGATCCCGACACCGACCGAGGCGAAGGCGGTCACGACGGCGAGGGCGAGCGCGACCCGCAGACGGAGACTCATGACTCGCCGACCCTCGCCGTGTAGCCGACACCACGCACCGTGTGGATCAGCCGCTCCGCTCCGTCCTCCTCGGTCTTGCGGCGGAGATAGCCGATGTAGACGGCGAGGTTCTTCGAGTCGGGTCCGAAGTCGTAGTTCCAGATCCGCTCATAGATCGTCGAGTGGTCGAGCACGATCCCCGCGTTGCGGACAAGCAGCTCCAGCAGGTCGAACTCGGTCTTGGAGAGCTCGAGTCGCCGGCCACCCCTCGTCGCGACCCGACCGGCCGGGTCGATCGACAGGTCGCCCAACTCGAGATGATCCCCGACCTCGGCCTCGGGGCGGATGCGCCGGGTGAGCGCCCGGAGCCTCGCGAAGAGTTCACCCAGATCGAACGGCTTCGTGACGTAGTCGTCGGCACCCGCATCCAGCCCGGCGACCCGGTCGCTCGGCTCCGTCCGCGCGGTCAGCATCAGAATCGGGAGGGTGCTCCCCTCCGACCTCAGCACCCGACAGACCGTCAGCCCGTCAATCATCGGCATCGACACGTCGAGCACCACGATGTCAGGAGCCAACGAGCGGACGGACTCGAGCGCCGCCGCGCCGTCGGCGACGGTCTCCACCTCGTACCCCTCGAGGTGCATGGCGCGAGCGAGCGACTCTCGGACCGCTCGGTCATCCTCCGCGATGAGCACCTTCACGTGACGAGTACACCAGATCGGGGTAAGGGAGCGGTGAGAATGACCCGGTGCGTATCCGGCCTGCCCACCTGTCGATCGCACTCGCGACCGCTGTCGGGGCACTGCTCCGATCCGGTGTCGGCGGACTCATCGATCAGGTGTGGATCGCGACCCTGCTCGTCAACACCGTGGCCTGCCTGGCAGCGGGCCTCGTTGTCGGTTCGACCGGGGCGAAGCCGGTCGTCCGCCGCATCGCCCTCGTCGGTCTCCTCGGGGGCCTCTCGACCTTCGCCACCGTCGCCGAGGAACTCCGTCGCCTCCTCGCCGCCGGTGATGCGGTCCCCGCGGTGACGGTCGTTCTCGTCACCGTGGTCGCCTGCCCCATCGCGTTCACCATCGGACGAGGGGGCGCAACCCGATGACCTGGGTCCTCTTCGCCGTCGCGGCCATGACCGGAGGCACGATCCGCGCGATCGCGGTCGAGCGTCTCGGCCCCCGAGGCACGACCCTCGTCAACCTCGTTGGTTCGTTCATGCTCGGCATGGTCATCGCCACCGGTGCCGACTCCGACACCACACGGATACTCGCCACCGGGTTCTGCGGATCACTGACCACCCTGTCGGGACTGGTCGCGGACTCGGTCGGTGGCGGCACCCCTGTCGCCTACACACGACGCCTCACGCTCGAGACCGCGGCCGGCGTCGCGGCCGCCGCGCTGGGCTACCTCCTGGCCGGGTGACGGTCAGGCGATCGCGTCGACACGGACCGGTAGCCGGCGCGGACCGCGGATCTGACCGACGCTCCAGGTCACCTCACCGTCGACAGTGAAGGCCGGGAAACGCGCAACGAACTCCTCGACGGCGACCTTCAGCTCGAGTCGAGCGAGGTTCGAACCCAGACAGCGGTGGATCCCGAGCCCGAAGGCTCCGTGACGGTTCTCCTGGCGATCGATCACGAACTCGGTCGCGCGGTCGAACTGCGCCGGGTCACGATTGGCCGCCGGGAACGGGAGGAGCACCCAGTCATTCGCCTTCATCGGGCAGCCGTGGAAGTCGTGATCCTCCCTAACGAGGCGGGCCATGGTCACCGGCGCGTAGGCCCTCAGGAACTCCTCGAGGGCGAACAGCATCACCTCGGGGTCATCGACGAGACGCTGGAGGTCATCGGGATGAGTCCCGAGGTGCCAGATCGACGAACCGATCGCCGACCATGTCGTGTCGATCCCGGCCACCAACAGCAAGACGATCGAACCGCGAACGTGCTCGATCGAGAGCTTCTGCCCCTCGATCTCCACGCCGAGCAGATAGCTCGTCAGGTCGTCGCGCGGGTTCGCGCGGTGCTCCTCGATCTGCTCGGTGAGGTAGTCGTCGAGACGCTGCATGAACTCCAGGCGCGCCTCGACCGGCTCGTTGATCCGCTCGAGCACATCGTGGACGAAGCCCCGGAAGAGCTCCTCGTCCTCGGTCGGGAAGCCGAGCATCCGCGCGATCACGTTGACCGGGATGCTCTGCGCGTACTGCACCGCCGCGTCGACCACGGACTCACCGGGGGTGATCTCACCCATACGGTCGAGGAGCTCGCGGCACAGCCTGCGGACCTCCGGCTCCCACGCGGCGATGACCTTCGGTGAGAACGGTGGGAGCAGCAGTCGGCGGGCGATGTTGTGGAACGGCGGGTCGCTGGTGATCGGCGGCGCGGGACCGACTGGCGCCTCGATCAGCGGTCGACCGGTGTTGACCACCACCCCCTGGGAGGTGAAGTGATCGGTGTCGTAGGCGATCTCGTGCACGAGCTCGTGGGTGAACGGGGCCCACAGGCCGCCGTAGCGGTCGCTGTGCGCAACGGGGCAACCGGACGCTTGGAACTCCGCCCAGATGTCGTGAGCGCGCTCGTTGTACTCGGGAACGGCGTGGTCGAAGTCGTTCTCCCAGTCGCTGACGGGCCCATAGACGTCGGTCATGGCTCTTCCTCAGTCCTCGATCCCGATGGCGAACTCGGGGCAGTTGGCCACCGCCAGTCGCGCCTTGTCCTCGAGGTCGGCGGCCACGGTGCCGTCACCGATCACCACGGCGGTTCCGTACTCGTCCACATCGAAGAGTTCGGGGGCGAGGGCGAAACAACGGTTGTGCCCCTGGCATTTGTCGGAGTCGACGGTCACTCTCATGTGCGCACCCTACGTCCTCGGCCGCCAACGATCTCATCCGGATCGCTCAGTCACCGACGACCCCCGGTCGGTAACGTCCCCCGGGTGACCGTGGTGCTCGCAGCCGAGAGTTCTGGGTGGATCGGTGATCTCACCGGATGGCTGACCGATGTCTCAGGTGCCTGGTGGTTCCTGATCGTGATCACTGTGATCGCCCTGCTCGACTCGGTGGTGCCGATCGTCCCGAGCGAGACGACCGTCATCATCGGCGGGGTGGCCGCCGGTCTCGGCGAGCAGAACCTCCTGCTCGTCATCGCCGCCGGGGCCATCGGCGCCTTCATCGGGGACAACCTCGCCTACGTCATCGGAGCGCGACTCACCGGTTGGATCGAGCGTCGGGCCGAGCGCCGACCCCAGTTGCGCGACCGCCTCGACCGCGCGACGGTGATGATCCGCGACCGGGGTGGTCTCCTGCTCGTCACCGCCCGGTTCATACCCGGTGGACGGACCGCGCTCACCGTGTCGTGCGGGGTGACCCGTCAACCCCGACGATGGTTCGCCGGCTGGGTCGTGGTCGCCGTCACGATCTGGGCGACCTATTCGGCCGTCCTCGGCAGCATCTTCGGCAAGACCTTCTCCGACAACCACACGCTCGCCTTCCTCATCGCCTTCGGGACCGCGCTGGCCATCAACGTCCTGATCGAGGTGGTCCGGCACCTGCGTCGACGGTCGGCCGGCTCCGATACCGCGGCCACCGACTGACAGACTCGGGACGTGAACGTCTCAGAGGCCGTCGCCACCCGCAAGTCGATCAGGGCGTTTCTCCCGAACCCCGTTCCCGACGATGTGATCAGAGCCCTGTTGGCCGGCGCGGCGAGAGCGCCGAGTGGCGGCAACGTGCAGCCCTGGCGCATCTACGTGGTGAACGGCGACTCCATGGACGACCTGCTCACCTATCTCGACGGGTGCGAACCGGTGGAGGAACCCGAGTACGAGATCTACCCGCAGGGTCTGTGGGAACCGCATCGGACCGCGCGGTTCGAGCTCGGCGAGCAGATGTACAGCCTGCTCGGCGTCCCCCGCGAGGACAAGGAGGGCCGTCTGCGCCAGTTCGCTCGGAACGCCCGGTTCTTCAACGCACCCGCGGCGATCTTCACGTTCATCGACCGGCGATTCGGACCCCCGCAGTGGTCCGACCTCGGCATGTTCCTCCAGACGTTCATGCTGCTCGCCAGGGAACTCGGCCTCCACACCTGCCCACAGGAGTACTGGTCGACGCGGCACGGCGCCATCAGCCGCTTCGTCGGCGCTCCGGAGAACGAGATGCTCTTCTGCGGGATGGCGATCGGCCAGGCCGATCCCGAGGCGCCCGTCAACGGTCTCGAGAGCGAGCGTCTCGCGGTCGACGAGTTCGCCGTCTGGATCTGATCGGAGCGACCGAGTCGCCCCGACGTCACTCGCCGAGTCGCAGGTGGAACCCTTCGGGGACCACCAGATGGCG
>RGGX01000251.1 GCA_010024485.1 Actinomycetota bacterium
GACCACAGAGGTCGTTGCCGAACACCCGCAGCCGAACCGAGGCCTCCGCCCCGGCGAGACGCATCTGCTCGCGGAACCACCGCTCGTGGTAGTGCTGGGCGGCACCGGAGCCGAACACCACGAACCGCTCGTCACCGGGCACGCTCGACAGCGACCCGACCGTGAAGTCACCGATCAGTCGACCCTGATGATTCAGCATCGGCGACAGCGCCAGCCGACCCGCCGGCGGAATCCGGTTGGCGAGCAGACCGTCGAGGAACTCGCGCGCCCCGGCGCCCGAGAACTCGTATTTCGCGTATCCGGTGATCTCCATGAGGCCGACCCCCGAGCGCACCGCCGCGACCTCCTCGGCCACCACCTCGAAGGCGTTCGACCGACGGAAGGTCGGCGTCTCGAACGGCTCGATGCCCGGACGCTGGAACCAGAGCGCCTGCTCGAGACCGTAGGAGGCCCCGAAGACCGCGTTGCGATCGCGCAGGCGCTCGTACAGCGGCGAGGTCAGATGCGGGCGCGCCGCGGGCAACTCCTCGTTGGGGAAGGTGATCGTGAACCGACGCCCGTAGTTCTCACGCACCTTGGCGTTCGTGTACACCGGCGTCGCCCAGTCGCCGAATCGAGCGTGATCCATCCCCCACACGTCGAAGCCCGGATCGCCGTTCGTGATCCAGTTCGCCATGGCGAGACCGACACCGCCTCCCTGACTGAGACCGGCCATCACCCCACAGGCAAGCCAGTGACCGGGCTGCGAGCGGACCGGCCCGATGAGCGGGTTGCCGTCGGGGGCGAAGGTGAACGGACCGTTGATCGTCTGGCGGATACCGATCTCGTTGAAGATCGGGAAGTGCGAGAAGCCGACGTCGAGGCTCTCGGCGATCCGCTCCAGGTCAGGGGTGAGCAGTTGCGCCTCGAAGTCCCACGGGGTCGTCCTCGTCGACCAGGGCACCCCACCCTTCTCGTAGGTGCCGAGCAGCAGGCTGTTCCCCTCCTCGCGCATGTAGATCTCGCCGCCAAGGTCGACGACGTGGAAGCCGACCATCTTCGATGACTCGCGCCACTCGGCGAGCTGGGGCACTTCCTCGGTGAGGAGGTACATGTGCTCCATGGCGAGCACCGGGATCTCGAGGCCGGCCATGCGGCCCACCTCCCGCGCCCACAGGCCGCCGGCGTTCACGAAGTGCTCGCAGTGGATGACCCCGAGGTCGACATCGTCGCGGGTGTCATGCACATGCAGATGCCACCCGCCGTCGGGAGCGCGCGAGATGGCGTGCACCCAGGTGTACCGGCTGATCTCCGCTCCACGCTGCCGGGCGCAGTCGGCGTAGGCGTGGGTGACGCCGGACGGATCGACGTGACCCTCGTGCTTGTCGTACATCGCCCCGACGAAGTACGACGGATCGAGGAAGGGCACGAGCTCGTGGGCCTCCGACGGGGTGACGAGCTCGGTCTCCATGCCGAGATACCGACCGCGGGCATGGGCCATACGCAGGTAGTCCATGCGCTCGGGGGTGTCAGCCAACTGGAGGCCACCGGTCATGTGGATCCCGCAGTCGCGACCCGACTCGGCCTGGATCTTGTCGTAGAGCTCGACGGTGTAGCGCTGTAGGGCGGCGACGTTCGGGTCGCCGTTGAGGGTGTGCATACCGCCAGCCGCGTGCCAGGTGGACCCGTGGGTCAACTCGCGGCGCACAGCGAACCCGGTCTCGATGAGGCC
>RGGX01000252.1 GCA_010024485.1 Actinomycetota bacterium
GGTGATCTTCCCGCCGCGGTCGACGTCGACCACTGGGGTGGCATCGAGGGGGCGTTCGGCGTCCTCGGTCCGGCGCCCGGCGGTGTAGACCGCCAGGTGCTCGAGGAGCAGGACTGTGTCAGGCCCACCATCGACCACACGCTCGTGCGTCGCGCGCTGCAGGTCCCATCCGTCCTGGTACGCGACCGCGTCGGGTCCGAACCCGACGTGCTCAACGACAACGGTCGCCTCCGTCACGCTCATACGGCGATCCTACGGTCGTCCGGCCGCACGACGCCCAGTCGACGACATGCCGCGTCGGCGGCGTGGCGCCCGCTGATCATGGCTCCTTGAATGCTCGCGGTGGCGCAGTGATCACCGGCGAGAATCACCGGGCCGTGCTCGCCGGAACCGGCGACGGTGAGCGGACCGCGCATGGACGGCAGCGCGCCGTGGATCGGGTAGCGGGCCACGAGTTCCCATCCGGAGGTGTCGGCGCCGTAGAGGAACTCGACGTCGTCGCGACCGTGTGATACCAGGTAGTGACGGAGTTGGTCGCTGTGTTCAATTCAGTGGTCAGCCCCGCCGCCTCCAGCAGAGCCGAAGCCTGCGTGGCGTCCGTTGCCACGATGACAACCGACGCCGTGATGGTGCCGGAGTCCGTTTCGATGCTCGCGGGCGTGAGTCGGCGAACAGGTGTGGCGAGGTGAACGGTCCCCTCGGGCAGCGCGTCGTGCAATTGGTCGGGGATCGCTTGCATGCCGGCCCGCGGCAGGGATGGTGTTCCTTTCACGAAACTGGCGAGCACCACGTCCATGAAGCGACGCGACGTCATCAAGTGCGGTTCGAGAAACACACCGGTCAGGAAGGGGCGGATGACGTGGTCGATCATCGTCGCGTCGACGCCGGCCCGAGCGAGCGCCACCTGTGCTGGCTCGTCGACCCGCTCGTCGAACTGGTGGCCGGACAATTTTGCAACGGTGCGCGCGTACGCCGCGAACCGCGCCTTGCCCGTGATCGTGCCCGCTGCGCGGGAGAGATGGTGCGTCATCGGCTAGGAGCTCTCGAGGGCGGTGCGTATCGCTGACTCGACGGTGGTGTCCTGGAAGGAGAAACCCGCCTCGGTCAAGACCGACGGTAGAACCCGGGTGGAGCCAAGTACCTCGATCGAGAATTCGCCGAGCAGCGCCTTGATGGCGAACGTTGGAATCGGCGGCAGCCAGGCGCGACCGATCTCCTGCTTCAACGCCTCGGCGACCTCGGCGTTCGTGACCGGGGTGGGGCCGGTCAGGTTGACGGGCCCGCTGATGTCATCGTTGTCGAGCAGGAACGTCAAGGCGTTGACCTCATCGCGCAGCGAGATCCACGACCAGTACTGAGTTCCCGGGCCGAGGCGGCCGGCGAGGTTCAATCGGACGGACGGGATGAGCGGGCCGAAGGCACCCCCGGAACCACCGGACGTCCCGCCGACCGCGACTTTCAGGATGGACACCAGGGGTCCGATCGTGCTGTCGGGCGCGCTCACGACGAGCCCGGTGCGGGCGTGGACCACCCGGATTCCTGCGGCGATTGCGGGTTCGGCGGCCGCTTCCCAGGCACGCACCACGTCGGCGAGGAAGCCGGTCCCGGCCGGTGCTGATTCGTCGACGGCGTGGTCACCGGTGTCGCCGTACCACCCGATGGCCGACCCGGCGATCAACGCACGGGGCGGAAGGTCCAGTTCGGTCATCG
>RGGX01000253.1 GCA_010024485.1 Actinomycetota bacterium
GGCGAGTTCCCGGCGATCCTCTCGGCGTACAACCCGAACTTCGGTCTCGATGTGACCCTCTATCGAACCCTCATGGTCGTCGCGGCCCTCGGCACCGTCCTGGCCGCCGCCTACCTCCTGTGGCTCTACCAGCGCACCGCCTTCGGTCGACCGAACCCCGAGTTCGCCGGGACCCACTCGGTGGGAGCGGCCGCTGCCGACGACCACCACGGCGCTGACATCCATGACGTCACGCCGATCGAGTGGATCGCCTGGACTCCGTTCCTGATCGCCATCGTCGTGTTCGGCGTCTATCCGCAGTTGATGTTCGACGTCATGGACCCGGCGGTCAGCGCCCTCGTCGAACGGGTGGGAGCCGGCATCCCGTGATCGCCGCCCTTCTGGCCCAGGCCTGGCAGGCCCCGACGATCGACTGGCACGCGATCGCACCCGAACTGGTGCTCGTGGCCGGGATCAACCTCGTCCTCTTCATCGACCTCTGGCTCGACGAGTCGAAGAAGTGGGCGATGGCGACGCTCTCGGGCATGGTGCTGCTCGGCGCCTTCGTCCCGGTGGTCACCCTCGCGGTGGTCGGCGGCGATGTGCGCGACGCGATCTTCGATGGTCGGTACATGGTCGACGAGTACGCGCTGGTGCTGAAGGGTCTGTTCCTCCTCGTCGGGTACGTGGTCGTGCTCATGAGCCAGACCGAACTCGAGGAGGGCGGCTACTACCAGGGCGAGTTCTATGTGCTCCTGCTGGTGAGCATCCTCGGCATGGTCATGATGGCCTCGAGTCGCGACCTCCTGTCGGTGTTCGTCGCCCTCGAGCTCCTCTCGATCCCGGCCTACATGATGGCGGCCTGGCGCAAACGCGACGCCCGATCCAACGAGGCCGGCGTCAAGTACTACCTCCTCGGCGTGTTCGCCTCCGGCGTGCTGCTCTACGGCATGAGCCTGCTCTACGGCACGACGGGCACGACGAAACTCACCGAGATCGGCTCGGCCCTCGCGATCGGCGACCCGAGTGTCATGCAGGTGCTCGCCGTCGTGCTGGTGATCACCGGATTCGCCTTCAAGATCTCCGCGGTGCCGTTCCACACCTGGGCCCCCGACACCTACGAGGGCGCGCCGACGCCGGTGACCGCGTTCCTGTCCGTCGCGTCGAAGGCCGCGGGTTTCACCGCGCTCCTCACCGTGCTCTACCTCGGGCTCCACGGAGCGACCGGGGTGCACGAGCCCTACATCTGGGTCCTGGCCGCGCTCACCATGACGATCGGCAACGTCGTCGCGCTCCGGCAGACCAACATCGTCCGGATGCTCGCCTACTCCTCGGTGAGCCAGGGCGGCTTCATCCTCATGCCGCTCGCGGTCATGGCGACCGACGCCGCCGAGTCGTCACTGCGCGCGGTGGTGATCTACCTCCTGATCTACGCCTTCTCGAACCTCGGTGCCTTCTGCGTGATCATGGCGGTCGCCCGCAAGACCCGAAGTGGCGAGATCTCCTCATTCGGCGGACTGATGAGCTACGCGCCCGGCCTCGGTGTCGTCATGACGATCTTCATGGCGTCGCTCGCCGGCATCCCGCCGCTCGGCATCTGGATCGCGAAGCTGCAGTCGTTCCGAGCCCTGATCGACGCCGGCTCCACCGCGGCCTACTCGCTCGCGGTCATCGCCGCGGTCAACACCGTCATCGCCGCCGCCTACTACATGCGGGTGCTGCGTCAGATC
>RGGX01000254.1 GCA_010024485.1 Actinomycetota bacterium
CTCGAGGACCTCTTCGACGAGGTGATGGAGTACATCCAGAACGCCTACGAGCGAGGTGACACCGTCACCGGGGTCCCGACGGGTTTCAACGATCTCGATGAGATCCTCTCCGGGTTGCAGCCGAGCGCCCTCTACATCGTCGGGGCGCGCCCCGCCATGGGCAAGACCGCGTTCGGGCTGAACGTCGCGACGCATGTCGCGCGGGCCTCCGACAAGCCGGTCATGGTCTTCTCACTCGAGATGGGCCACCAGGAACTCACCCAGCGCGTGCTCTCCAGCGAGGCTCGCGTCGACTCGTCGAAGCTCCGCACCGGCAAACTCCAGGACACCGAGTGGAGCCGGATCGGCAAGGCGATCGGGAGGCTCGAGGTCCCGCTCTACCTCGATGACAACCCGCGTGTGACCGTCATGGAGATCCGCGCCAAGGCACGGCGCCTGAAGGCGAAGGCCGGTGGCCTCTCGTTGATCGTCATCGACTACCTCCAACTGATGACGAGCGGCGGTTACGTCGAGAACCGCCAACTCGAGGTGTCGGAGATCTCGAGGAACCTGAAGATCCTCGCCCGTGAGTTGGAGGTCCCGATCCTGGCGCTCAGCCAGTTGAGTCGACGTCTCGAGGAGCGCTCCGACAAGCGACCGATGCTCGCTGACCTGCGCGAGTCGGGCTCCCTCGAGCAGGACGCCGACGTCGTGATGTTCCTGTACCGCGACGAGGTCTACAACCCCGACTCACCCGACAAGGGCTCGGCGGAGGTCATCGTTGCCAAGCACCGGTCGGGCCCGATCGGCACCAAGCGACTCGTGTTCCTCGGCCAGTACACCCGGTTCGACAACGCGGCCCGCGGGGTCTGACCGTTCACGCGAGGTGACGCCCGTCTCCGTACGTCACTCTCGGTGCCATCACCGGTAGACAGTGACCATGTCGCAGAGCCCCGCCGTCGAGATGCGCGGCGTGGTCAAGCGCTTCGGCGACACCGTCGCCCTCGATGGGGTCGACCTCAGCGTTCCCACCGGTGCCGTCTATGGCCTGCTCGGTCCGAACGGCGCCGGCAAGACGACCTCGGTCCGGGTGCTCACCACCCTGCTCACGCCCGATGTCGGTGAGGCGCGCATCGATGGCATCGATGTGGTCGCCGATCCTCACGCGGTGCGCCAACGGATCGGTCTGACCGGCCAGTACGCCGCTGTCGAGGAGCGTCTCACGGCCCGCGAGAACCTCGACTACGTCGGCCGTCTCTTCCATCTCCCGCGACCGCGGGTCAGGGAGCGCGCCTCCGAACTGCTCGAGCGGTTCGACCTCGCCGATGCCGCCGACCGGGTGGTGAAGGGCTTCTCGGGCGGCATGCGTCGGCGCCTCGACATCGCGATGAGCCTCATCGCCGAGCCATCGGTCCTGTTCCTCGACGAGCCCACCACTGGGCTCGACCCGCGCAGCCGTCTCGGTATGTGGGACGTGATCTCTGAGTTGGCGGCCGACGGCACGACGGTGTTGCTGACCACCCAGTATCTCGAGGAGGCCGATCGTCTCGCTGAGCAGATCGTGGTGATCGATCACGGGCGGGTCATCGCGGAGGGCACCCCCGAGCAACTCAAGGCCCGTATCGGTGGCGCCTTGCTCAGCGTCCGTATCGCCCGTCCGGAGAACCGCGACCGGGCGCTCGGCGCGCTCACGCCGCTGTG
>RGGX01000255.1 GCA_010024485.1 Actinomycetota bacterium
CCGAGAGCCAGGACTCAGTAGCGAGCGAGGCCTTGGTGATGCCCATGATCTCGGGCCGGCCCTCGGCGGGGCGGTTGCCCTCCTCGACCATCTGACGGTTCGTGTCGCGGAAGCGCTTGGCGTCGACCCGCTCCCCCGGGAGGAAGTCGGTGTCGCCGGTCTCGCTGACCGCGATGCGGCGGGTCATCTGACGGACGATGAGCTCGATGTGCTTGTCGTGGATCGACACGCCCTGGTCGCGGTAGACGCGCTGGACCTCCTCGACGAGGTACATCTGCGTCTCGCGGGGACCCTTGATGTCCATGAGCTCCTTCGGGTCGAAGGGACCGTCGGTGATCGGGTCACCGGCGCGCACCTCCTGACCGTCGGTGACCACCGGGCGCGCACCGAGGGGCAGCACGACCGGTGACTCCTCACCGGCGTCGTCGACGACGGTCACCGGGATGCCCTTGCCCTCGTCCTCGCCGATGCGAACGACACCGGAGGCCGGGGCCAAGCGGGCAGCGCCCTTCGGGGTGCGGCTCTCAAAGAGCTCCACGACGCGGGGCAGACCGCCGGCGATGTCCTTGCCGGCCACACCACCGGTGTGGAAGGTACGCATGGTCAACTGGGTGCCGGGCTCGCCGATCGACTGGGCGGCGATGACACCGACGGCCTCGCCGAGTTCGATGCGCTTGCCGGTCGCGAGGGAGCGCCCGTAGCAGAGCGCGCAGATCCCGAGCTCGGCGTCGCAGGTGAGCACGGAGCGGACCCGAACCCGGTCGACCCCGGCGTCGTCGCGCAGGGCCGCCATCTCGACATCGCCGACGATGGTGTTGCGCTCCAGCACCTTGCGGCCGTCCGGGAGGGCCGCCGACAGCTCGACATCGTTGAGCAGGGCGCGGCCGAACAGCTTCGTCTCGAGGTAGGAGCGGCTGTTCGCCGTGTCGGCGACGACGCCCTCCACCCAGATGCCGAGGTTCGTACCGCAGTCATCCTCACGGACGATGAGCTCCTGAGCCACGTCGACGAGGCGACGGGTGAGGTAGCCGGAGTCGGCGGTACGCAGCGCCGTGTCGACGAGGCCCTTGCGGGCACCCGGCGTCGCGATGAAGTACTCGAGGGTCTCGAGACCCTCGCGGAAGTTCGACTTGATCGGACGCGGGATCATGTCACCACGGGGGTTGGCGACCAGTCCGCGCATGGCGGCGATCTGACGCATCTGCGTCATGTTCCCGCGGGCGCCGGATCCGACCATCATGTCGATCGGGTTGAAGCGCTGGGCCTTGAACTCCTGCTCCATCTCCGCCGTGACCTTGGTGGTCGCGTCGGTCCAGATGCGGACCTCCTGCTGACGACGCTCGCCGTCGGTGATGATGCCTCGACGGAACTGCTGCTCGACCTTGTCGGCCTGCTGCTCGAACTCGTCGAGCAGCGCCTTCTTGGTGGCGGGCGTCTTCACGTCGTCGATGGACACGGTGAGACCCGACTGCGAGGCGAACCGGTACGACAGGTTCTTGATGGCGTCGAGGGCCGTCGACACCTCGGCGTTGGTGTAGTTGTCGGAGAGGATCTCGACGATCTCGCCGAGTTCGCGCTTGCGGAGCGTCGTGGTGACGTGCCCGAACCGCGAACCGAAGTCCGGCGGGAGCGCCTCCTCGAAGAGCGCCCGACCGAGGGTGGTCGGCGCCCACTCGCGCT
>RGGX01000256.1 GCA_010024485.1 Actinomycetota bacterium
CCCGGTGTCCACCATCTCAACGAGGGACACGCCGGCTTCCTGCTGCTCGAGTTGATCGACCGTGAGATCTCGGCCGGGGCATCGCTCGCCGACGCGCTCGACCGGGTGAGGTCCCGAGTGCTGTTCACCACCCATACCCCGGTGCCGGCGGGCATCGACCGCTTCGAACGCGGGCTCATAGAGCCGCACCTGCGACCCTGGGCTGATCGCTGGGGGGTCGACATCGGGGAGGTGCTGGCCCTCGGCGACGACCCGGACGCTGGCTCCGATGTGTTCAACATGGCGGTGCTCTGCCTCGGTGGGTCGGCGCGGGCGAACGGCGTCTCGGCCCTCCACGGCGAGGTGAGCCGCGATCTCTTCGCCTCGGTACCCGGGGGTGACCGCATCGGCTCGATCACCAACGGGGTCCATGCCCGCACCTGGGTGAGCGACCACCTCCAGGGGGTCTTCGACGAGATGCTTGGACTGGGGTGGGATCGCGGTGACGCGCAGGCCTGGGCCTCGATCGATGGGCTGTCAGCTGATGCGGTGCGGTCGCAGCGACGCGCCACCCGGTCGGATCTGGTTGAACTGGTGGCGCGTCGATGCGGAACCACGATCGAGCCGGACTCACTCGTGATCGGCTTCGCCCGCCGCTTCGCCACCTACAAGCGCGCCGACCTCCTGCTGCGACACCCTGAGCGTCTGTCGGAGTTACTCGCCGACGACGACCGCCCGATCCATCTGGTGTTCGCCGGGAAGGCCCATCCGGCCGACGGGCCGGGCAAGGCGTTGCTCGCTTCGATCGTCGCGCACGGATCGACACCGGAGGCCAATGGCCGGTTCACCTTCCTCCCCGACTACGACATGGGGGTGGCGCGAGCGATGTACCACGGCTGTGACGTGTGGTTGAACACCCCGGTGCGCCCGCACGAGGCCTCCGGGACGAGCGGTGAGAAGGCGGCGTTGAACGGGGCGCTCAACTGCTCGATCCGTGACGGTTGGTGGGCCGAGATGTCGGACGGCGCGAACGGCTTCGACATCGCGCTCCACGACCCCGAGGGTGGCTTCGGCGCCGTGGAGGACGCCGAACGCGACCTCGCCGAGTCGTCGAACACCCTCGATCGGATCACTGAGATGGCAGCTGAGTTCCACGCGGACCGGACCGGCGACGCCTCGATGGCCTGGGTGAACCGGATGGTGCACGCTTGGCGGACGCTCGGTCCTCGGGTGACCGCCGGTCGCATGGTCGCCGACTACGACCGCGACCTCTACCGCCCGATGCTGACCGCCGACTGATCGGCGGGTGAGCCGTCCGGCGGACGTCTGTGACATGGTGTCCCCATGGCGGAACCGGCGACGATCGATGAGGTCCACCGTCGCTACAAGGAGGAGCGTGACAAGCGTCTCCGGGCCGACGGCAACGACCAATACATCGCCGCCGAGGGGGTCTTCTCCCACTACGTCGACGACCCCTACGTGCCGAGGCGGGCGCGCGATCCGATCGTCGACTCGCCCGACACCGCAGTCGATGTCGCCTTCATCGGTGGAGGGTTCGCCGGGCTGCTCACCGGAGCGGCGCTCCGCCAGGCCGGCATCGGTCGCGTCCGACTGATCGACAAGGGCGGTGACGTCGGGGGCACCTGGTACTGGAACCGGTATCCGGGGGCGATGTGCGACACGGCGTCGCTCATCTACCTG
>RGGX01000257.1 GCA_010024485.1 Actinomycetota bacterium
CCGCGGATGCCCTTCGGGTCGAACTGCGCCGCCAACTGGGGTCTGCTCTACGACCGATTCGGCAAGGAGCGGATCACGATCTACGGCCTCAACGACCTCGACGCAGGCGGGTTCGGTCGCTCCGCATCCCCGATGTTCGCCTTCGACTTCACCGAACGTCCCCTCTACGACCTCCCGGGGGTCGTCTCGGCGCCCGATGAGGAGCACCGCAGCCCCTTCAGTCGACCGGTTCAGGTTCCCGTCAGGCCGCACTTCGGGGTCATGGGCGTCGCCCCAGCCGGATCCGAACGGATCTCGAGCGTTCCTCCCGGGGTCTTCGGTGGCAACGTCGACAACTGGCGACTCGGGCCCGGGGCTGCGATGTTGTATCCGGTCTTCCACGAGGGAGCGAATCTCTTCGTCGGTGACCCGCACTTCGCTCAGGGTGATGGCGAGATCTGCGGAACGGCGATCGAGGCATCCATCAACGCCGTCATCCAGGTGTTCCGGGTTCCGGACATCTCCGTGGACGCGCCGGTCCTCCTCCGCGACGAGGAATGGATCACCCACGGCTTCGGAGATGACCTGAACGCCGCCATGCGAATGGCAGCCGAGCAGATGCTCAACCTGATGACCGGACCGATCGGCCTGAGTGAGGACGACGCGTACTCGCTGTGTTCAGTGGCGGTTGATTTCGGTGTCACCCAGGTGGTGGACGGAGTCGTCGGCTGTCACGCGATCCTCGATTCGTCCATCTTCGTCTCGACCGACCCGACGTGAACTGAAGGAGCCCTGGTGCATCTCACCCCACACGAGCAGGAGCGGCTCATGATCTTCACCGCCGCCGAACTCGCCCGGCAACGACGCGAGCGCGGTCTCCGGCTGAACTACCCGGAGGCGGTCGCCCTCTTGACCTCGTGGGTCCATGAGCGGGCCCGCGACGGTCGAACCGTGGTCGACCTCATGGACGCTGGGCGACAGGTGCTCTCGCGCGACGACGTGCTTGACGGCGTTCCCGAGATGATCGACGCGATACAGGTAGAAGCCACGTTCCCCGACGGGACGAAGCTCGTGACACTCCATCAGCCGATCCCGTGATCCCCGGCGAGACCCTCGGCCCCGACGGCGCACTCGAACTGAACGCCGGGCGTCCCACGACCGTGCTCCGGGTGGAGAACCTCGGCGATCGGCCGATCCAGGTGGGTTCCCACTTCCACTTCGCCGAGTCGAACCCGTCGCTGTCGTTCGATCGCGACCTGGCGCGCGGTCAACGGCTCGGAATCCCGGCCGGCACCTCCGTTCGATTCGAACCCGGTGTCGCGATCGAGGTCACCCTGATCCCGAT
Source organism: Actinomycetota bacterium (assembly GCA_010024485.1). Taxonomy (GTDB): domain Bacteria; phylum Actinomycetota; class Acidimicrobiia; order Acidimicrobiales; family Ilumatobacteraceae; genus Casp-actino5. The sequence continues at coordinate 1,325 of RGGX01000257.1, forward strand.
CGCCGGCCGACGAGAGGTCCTCGGACTCCGCGGGCTCGTGGCCGGCAGCCTCGACGAAGGCGAGCGTGAGGAAGGAGCACCACGATGACCGAGATCTCACGAGGCGCGTACCGAGCGCTTTACGGGCCCACTACCGGTGACCGCATCCGCCTCGCCGACACCGACCTGCTCATCGAGGTCGAGCACGACCACTGTTTCGGGGGCGATGAGGCCGTCTTCGGTGGCGGCAAAGTGATCCGCGAGTCGATGGGCCAGTCGACGGCGACGCGCGCCGAGGGCACCCCTGACCTCGTCATCACAGGCGCGGTCGTCCTCGACCACTGGGGCGTGCAGAAAGCCGACATCGGCATCCGCGA
>RGGX01000258.1 GCA_010024485.1 Actinomycetota bacterium
CAGCGAAATATGAGCCTGAGCAACGACCCGACCGGAACGGACCCCATCATTCTTGTGCATGGGGCGTGGCTCGGCGAGTGGTGCTGGGACCGCGTGCGGCGCGAACTCGGCAACGTGGGGATCTCATCGGAGACGGTCTCCCTGACTGGCCATGGCGCGCGGCGATCAGAAGGCGGCCCGCACGTCACCCTTACCCACCACGTCGCCGACGTCGTGTCGACGATCGACCGTGTGGGAGGCGGCCCGGTGACCCTCGTTGGACACAGCTACGGCGGACGGGTGGTCACCCGAGTCGCCGCCGAGATACCCGAGCGCATCGGCCGGCTCGTCTACCTCGACGCCCACGCGCCGACCGCCCCCGACGTGAACCCCCTCGAGGAGCGCCGAGCGATCGCGGCGGCCAACGGCGGGATGATCCCGTTCTCGGGATTCCAGGTCGACGACACCGTGCTCGACGGTGAGATGTCGCTCGAACGCTTCATGGCCGGCGTCAGCGACCAGTCATTCGCCACCCTCGACGAGCCCTGGCAGTCGGACCCGGCTGAGCACATCCACCTCGACTACATCGCCGTCGACGGACCCGAGTCGGCGATGTTCGCGCCGTATGCCGAAGGCGCCGCCGCTGACCCTCGGTGGCACCTTCACCGCATGAGCGGCCCGCACCTGGTGACCTTCGCAGGAGCGATCGAGATCACGCGGATCATCACGCGCGACCGCTGATGGAACCGACCTCGGGTGCGTTTAGCGCACCCACCCCGACACGTCCGCGATGAGATGGGCGGTACCGATGACGTGGAAGCACACCAACCCGTCGGCCGACACCGGAGCGATCACCGCGTTGGCGACCGTCGGCGACGACGAGAAGTTGAGGCTCGACGAGACTGGACGCGGCCCGCACGGGAACACCGTCACATAGCCACCAGTCCCAGAGGTCGAGGTGGCCGTCAGGTTCATCGCGACCGCCCGCAGGTCATCCGGGAGCCCCTCGGCTCCAGCGAGACGCAGTTGGAGGCGTTCGGCCGCGCTCCGCAGGGGTGCACCGTCGCGAAACCCTCGGACCGAACATCGGTCACCGTCACATTGAGGATCGCGCTCGACGCGCCTGGCTCGACGCCACCATGGCCGGCCACGGCGACCATGAGGTCGGCGCCGTCGCCAGCGGACGTGCCGATCCGGTTGCCGCTCGAGCGGGTGTCGGTGAGCCGAGTGGGCCTCACCGGTGTGAAGTCACCACCCCCGGGAAAGGCGCCGACGAGGTCGACGAGCACGTGGGCAGGAGCGCTGAGGTGCACGCAGAACCCTGGGTCGTCAGGGGAGATCACCGGCGTGACCACGGCGTTGGCAACCGCCGACCCGGGAGCGAAGTTGAGGTTCGAGGTCTCGGGACGCTCACCGCAGCCGAACACGGTCGCGTAGCCAGACGCCTCGGCATCGGTCACGGTGACGTTGAGCGCGAGGGCGACGGGGCGGACACCGGCGAGCAGGGCCGTGTCGATCGACATGCGGTGCACACCCTCCGAGGCGATCCCGATGTCTTGGGTGCGGAGCGAGCCGAGACCGGTGCGGGTGTCATGCACCCGGGTTGGCCCGAGCGGGATGAAGGTGTCGATGCTCGGAGCGGGAGCTGGGCTTGAGCCGCTACTGGAACCA
>RGGX01000259.1 GCA_010024485.1 Actinomycetota bacterium
GATCTCCTTCAGCACCTTCTTGAGGCGCTCCTCGAAGTCACCGCGATAACGCGAACCCGCCACGAGGGCGCCGAGGTCGAGGGTGTAGAGCTGCTTGTCGCGCAGGGTGTCGGGGACATCGTCGTCGACGATGCGTTGGGCGAGGCCCTCGACGATCGCGGTCTTGCCGACGCCGGGCTCACCGACCAGGACGGGATTGTTCTTGGTGCGACGCGAGAGGATCTGCATCACGCGCTCGAGCTCGTTGGCCCGGCCGATCATCGGGTCGAGCTTGTGCTCGCGGGCCATCTGCGTCAGGTTGCGGCCGAACTGATCGAGGACCTGGGAGCTCTTGTCGTCCTCACCCTTCGAGGAACCGCCCACCCCGGCCGTCTGACCCTGCTCGGAGGCACGACCCTGCTGGGAACCGGCCGGACCCTGGTAGCCGCTCAGCAGCTGGATCACCTGCTGGCGGACGCGGCTGAGATCGGCACCGAGCTTGACGAGGACCTGCGCGGCGACGCCCTCACCCTCGCGGATGAGTCCGAGCAGGATGTGCTCGGTGCCGATGTAGTTGTGTCCGAGCTGGAGCGCCTCGCGGAGGGACAGCTCGAGCACCTTCTTGGCCCGGGGGGTGAACGGGATGTGACCCGACGGGGAGGATCCACCCTGGCCGATGATCTCCTCCACCTGTGAGCGGACGGCCTCGAGCGAGATCGACAGCGATTCGAGAGCCTTCGCCGCGACGCCCTCACCCTCGTGGATCAGGCCCAGCAGGATGTGCTCGGTGCCGATGTAGGAGTGATTGAGGAGGCGCGCCTCCTCTTGGGCGAGCACCACGACCCTGCGAGCCCTGTCGGTGAAGCGTTCGAACATGTGCCACCTCTCAAGTCGTGTGCGAGCGGATTGAGTGCACTCTACCGGTGACCCCTCTCGGGTGAGGTCCCGTGCTCAGAGGAGAACGACGGTTCTCTCGCGTCGTGTGACGGGCTCGTCGTCCGGGGCACGGGTGCGCCTCGGACCCGACGTCGGCCTAGCCTGCGGGCGTGTCCGGTCACGCCTCACCGCTCCTCGACCACATCGGTGGTCAGCGCGCGCGCATCGAGCGGGCGATGCTCGACTCGGTGGCGACGACCGACGCCCACCTGACCGAACTCGCCTCGCACCTGATCGTCGCGGGGGGCAAGCGGCTCCGGCCGGTGCTCACGGTGATCTCCGGCTCATTGGACGGTCGCCCGGTGACCGACGACGTCGTGCTCGGCGGGGTGTCATGTGAGCTCGTCCACCTCGGATCGCTCTACCACGACGACGTGATGGACGAGTCCGAGACGCGTCGCGGTGTCGAGACCGTGAACGCCAAGTGGGGGAACCTCCAGGCGATCCTCGCGGGCGACTTCCTCCTGGCGCGGGCGTCCGAGATCGCGGCCGGTCTCGGCACCGAGGTCGCCGGGCTCCTCGCCCGCACCATCGGCTGGCTCTGCGAGGGCCAGATCGAGGAGTTGCGTCACACCTACGACATCGGTCGCTCGGAGGAGAGCTACCTGGCCTCGATCCACGGCAAGACGGCGTCCCTCTACGGCACCGCGGCCCGGGTCGGCGGTCTCGTCGCTGGACTCGACGGGGACGGGGTCGACGCCCTGACCGACTACGGCAACGCCTACGGGATGGTC
>RGGX01000260.1 GCA_010024485.1 Actinomycetota bacterium
CGTTCGGATCGGTCTCATCGGCAAGTACGTCCAGTTGCCCGACGCCTATCTGTCCGTCGTCGAGTCGCTCAAGCACGCGGGCTTCCACCACGGCGCGCGCGTGGAGATCGACTGGATCCAGGCTGAGGACGTCGAGGGGCTCCTCGCCGAGGACCGTCTCTCGGAGCTCGACGGGCTGGTGATTCCCGGTGGATTCGGCGCCCGCGGGTTCGAGGGCAAGATCGAGGCGGCCCGGTACGCCCGCGAGAGCGGTCTGCCCTGTCTCGGGCTGTGTCTCGGATTGCACGCGATGACCGTGGAGTTCGCTCGAAACGTCGTGGGTCTCGCCGACGCGAACTCCACCGAGTTCGACGCGACCACCCGTCATCCGGTGATCGATCTCATGCACGATCAGCGTGAGGTGACCGACAAGGGGGGCACGATGCGACTCGGCGCCTACTACGCAGTGCTGACTGCCGGCACCCGAGTGGCGGACGCCTACGGCGAACCGGTGGTCAGCGAGCGTCACCGGCATCGCTTCGAGTTCAACCCGAACTACAAGTCGCGCCTCGAGGAACACGGGTTCGTCTGCAGTGGAATCTCGCCCGACCGACGGCTCGTCGAGTTCATCGAACTTTCCGATCACCCGTTCTGGGTGGCGACCCAGGCGCACCCCGAGTTCAAGAGCCGTCCGGATCGCCCGCATCCGCTCTTCCGCGATCTGATCGGCGCGGCGCTTGATCGGTCTCGGGCGAACGCCGACGACCTGCGCGTCTGAACGGTGGCCGAGTTCCAGCGCCTTGATGAGCGCGAGGTGCACCGCGGCCACATCTGGTCGGTGTCGGTGGCGCGATTCCGCGGCCCAGATGATGCGGAGTTCGAACGGGACATCGTCCGTTCACCGGGATCGGTCGCGGTAGTGCCCATCCTGTTCGATCCGGAGGGGGTCGCCTCGGTGGTCCTCGTCGAGCAGTATCGCCCGGCTATCGAGGCACCGGTCATCGAGGTTCCCGCCGGGATGCGCGATGTGCCCGGGGAACCTCCATCGGTGACCGCGCACCGCGAGTTGGCCGAAGAGGTCGGCCTGCGCGCCGGAGTGCTGGAGGAACTCACCGTCATCATCCCCTCACCCGGCATGTCAGACGCGACCACCCACATCTTCCTCGCATCGGACTGCGATCAGGTGGACGACTCCCGGCAGGGGCCCGAGGAGGAGGCCATGGACGTGCTGCACGTCCCCCTGCAGGAGGCGCTCGAGATGGTTCGGTCCGGGCGGATCGCGGACGGGAAGTCAGTGGTCGGCATCATGCTCGCCTCGGATCGACTCAGCCGTGGTGACCTCCGCCTATGTCCGACACCTGAGTGAGCGCGGCGCGACCCCTCTCGGGGCATCGCGGACCGACATCGAGGAATGGATCTCCGCTCAGCGCAACGCCGGGGCGGCTCCGTCGTCGATGGCCCGGCGGCTGGCCGCGGTGCGAATGCTGCATCGCCACCTGTCGACCGAGTCGTTGCGTCCCGACGACCCGACGACCGCCCTCGACGGTGTGAGCGTGCCCTCAGGGGTGCCGAAACCACTCTCGGAGGAGGAGGTCGGACGTCTCCTCGACGCGGCGCAGGGTACGGACGCGGTGTCGAGACGTGATCGAGCCGTGCTCGAGCTGATGTAT
>RGGX01000027.1 GCA_010024485.1 Actinomycetota bacterium
CCGACCGCGTCATGCGACGTCTGCTCAGACTGCCCGCTGACGCACCCTCCGCGTCCCCTGACTCAGCCCGGCGCGCCTTCCAGACCTCGATCATGGTGGCGACGGTTCGCTGCCTGCTGATGTACATCGTCTTCCCGTTCGTCCTGCCGGCGGTCGGTATCGCCGGAGGCGTCGGACCGGTGATCGGCCTCCTCATCAGCATCGTCGCGATCACCGCGATCACCGCGAGCGTCCGCAGGTTCTGGCGAGCCGACCACTCCAAGCGTTGGCACTACACGGTGCTCGGCTTCGCGGTCATCGCCTTCCTCCTCGGCCTCGTGGTCGTCGACGTGGTCGAACTCGTCGGCTGACACCGCCGTCGAGGGCCCCGTTTCCAACCCACTGGGCGGAGGACTATGTTCTCCCTCGGGTGCCACCGGGGGAATGTGACACCCGCCAGACCTGAGGGGAGTCAACGTGGATATCACCGTCACCATCAACGGGAAGACGCACACCGCGGACGTCGAGCCGCGGACACTGCTGGTGCAGTTCATCCGAGAACAGGCGGGCCTCACCGGCACCAACATCGGCTGCGACACGTCGTCGTGCGGAGCCTGCTCCGTGCACATCGACGGAGAGGCGGCCAAGAGTTGCACCCTGCTCGCCGTGCAGGCCGACGGCTGCTCGATCACCACGATCGAGGGCATGGCCGGCGACGACGGCTCGCTCCACCCGATGCAGCAGGCCTTCATGGAGAACCACGGCCTCCAGTGCGGATACTGCACGCCGGGCATGGTGATGGCGGCCACCAGCCTCCTCGCCGAGAACCCGAACCCGACCGAGGAGGAGGTCCGCCTCGGCCTCGAGGGGAACCTGTGCCGGTGCACCGGCTACCACAACATCGTGCAGTCCGTTCTGGCCTGCGCCAAGTCCTGACCCGCGACGAGTTCGCCACACGCTCACGACACCGAACGACATCGAGAACTGGGGGGTTCAACGATGACCATGACCGATGACACCACCGGGGTGCTCGGCCAGCGAATGCTGCGCCGCGAGGATCCCGCTCTCCTGACCGGCGAGGCCAAGTACACCGCTGACCTCCCGATCCCGGGCGCCCTGCACCTGGCGGTGCTCCGCAGCCCATACGCCCGCGCGCGCATCGTCTCCGTCGACACCTCGGCGGCGGCATCCATGCCGGGCGTCACCGCCGTGTTCTCCGGGGCCGACCTCGCTGAGGCGTGGGCCGGTCCGATGCCGTGCGCCTGGCCGGTGACCGACGACATGAAGTCGCCCACCCACTACCCGCTCGCGGTGGGCCAGGCCAACTACGTCGGTGACGGGGTCGCCTGCGTGCTCGCCACCTCGGCCTCCGCGGCCCGCGACGCCCTCGACGCCATCGACGTCGAGTACGAGCCCCTCGAGGCGGTCATCGACCTCGAGGACGCCCTGAGCGACCGCGTGGTGATCCACGACGAGATCGGCACCAACCGCTCGTACACCTGGGACCTCAAGATCGAGGAGTCCGAGGGTGATGTCGACCGCGCCTTCGCCGATGCGGCCTACTCCGTGAAGGAGCGCTACATCCAGCAGCGGCTGATTCCCGCCGCCATGGAACCCCGCGCGGTGGCGGCGATCCCCCAGCCGTTCGGCGGGGACATGACGCTCTACTCGTCCACCCAGGTGCCCCACATCCTCAAGGTCATGACGGCGCTCACCCTCGGTATCCCCGAGCACCAGCTGCGGGTCGTCGCTCCGGCGGTCGGCGGTGGGTTCGGGTCGAAGCTGAACGTCTACGCCGAGGAGTTGCTCTGCGCCGCCCTCGCCCAGCGCACCGGCTCCCCGGTCCGTTGGGCCGAGACCCGCTCGGAGGGCAACCAAGCCACGATCCACGGCCGTGGCCAGATCCAGGACATCGAACTGGCCGCCGACGCCGACGGGCGCCTCACCGCGGTACGGGTCCGCCTCATCGGCGACATGGGCGCCTACCTGCAGTTGGTCACCCCCGGTGTCCCACTGCTCGGCGCCTTCCTCTACGCGGGTGTCTACGAGTTGCCGAAGACCTACGACTTCTCGTGCACCTCGGTGTTCACGAACATGACGCCCACCGACGCCTACCGCGGCGCCGGGCGTCCCGAGGCCACCTACGCGATCGAGCGGGCCATGGACTCACTCGCCGCCGAGGTGGGGGTGGATCCCCTCGAGTTGCGTCGACGCAACTTCATCCCGACCGCGTCGTACCCCTACGAGGCCATGACCGGTCTCGTCTACGACTCCGGCGATCACGACAAGGCCGCCACCCTGGCTGCCGAGATGATCGACTACGCCGGGGTTCGGGCCCGTCAGGAGACCCAGAACGTGCCGGGGGCCACGAAGCGCCTCGGCATCGGGGTGTCCACCTACTTCGAGATGTGCGGACTCGCACCCTCCCGGGTGCTCGCCTCACTCAACTACGGAGCCGGGGGGTGGGAGGCGGCCACGGTGCGCGTGCTCCCGACCAACAAGATCCAGGTGGTCACCGGAACCGCCCCGCACGGGCAGGGCCACGAGACCGCATGGTCGATGATCGTCGCCGAGAAGATGGGCGTGAGCCCCGACGATGTCGACGTCCTCCACTCCGACACGGCGATCGCCCCGCTCGGTCTCGACACCTACGGGTCGCGTTCGCTCAGCGTCGGCGGCGTCGCCATCGCGATGGCCTGCGACAAGGTGGTCGACAAGGCGAAGCAGATCGCCGCCCACCAACTCGAGGCCAACCCCGACGACCTCGAGTTCTCCGGTGGCGAGTTCCGGGTGGCGGGGTCCCCCGATCGGGCCATGCCGCTCGCGGCGGTCGCCTTCGAGGCCTTCACCGCCCACAATCTCCCGGATGGCCTCGAGCCGAACCTCGAGGCCCACACCACCTACGACCCACCCAACTTCTCGTGGCCCTTCGGCACGCACATGTGTCTGGTCGAGGTCGACACCGAGACCGGTGAGGTCGAGGTGCTGCGGTACGTGGCGGTCGACGACTGCGGGAACCAGGTGAACCCGCTCATCGTCGACGGACAGGTGCACGGCGGCGTGATCCAGGGGCTCGCGCAGGCCCTCTACGAGGAGGCGGTCTACGACGCCGACGGGAACCTGCAGACCTCGACACTGGCCGAGTACCTCGTGCCGGCGGCGAGCGATGTCCCGTCGATCGAGACCGGCCACACGATCACCCCGTCGCCGACGAACCAGTTGGGCGTCAAGGGCATCGGCGAGGCCGGAACGATCGCGTCCACCCCGGCGGTGATCAACGCCATCGTCGACGCCCTCTCGGGCCTCGGTGTGCGCGATGTGCCGATGCCGGCGAGTCCGAACACCGTCTGGAGAGCAATCAACGAGGCACAAGGAGGCCAGCAGTGATCCCTGCAGCATTCGACTACGTCAGGGCCGGCTCCGCCGCCGAGGCGATCGATCTGATCGGCCAGTACGGGGACGAGGCCAAGTTCCTCGCCGGTGGGCACAGTCTCGTGCCGGCGATGAAGCTCCGCCTCGCCCAGCCGACGGTGCTCGTCGACATCGGTCGCGTGGCCGATCTGTCCTACATCCGGGAGGACGGCGACCAGATCGCGATCGGCGCGCTCACTCGGCACATGGACGTCGAGAACTCGCCGGTGCTCGCCGAGCATGTCCCCCTGCTCGCCCACGCGGCGGGGCACGTGGGTGACCCGCAGGTGCGTCACCGCGGCACCATCGGCGGCTCGCTGGCCCATGCCGACCCGGCATCGGACCTTCCGGCGACCACCCTCGCGCTCGGCGCCACCTACGTCGCCCAAGGTCCGAACGGGACCCGGGAGATCGCGGCGGCCGACTTCTATCACGGCTACTTCACCTCAGCCCTCGCGCCCGACGAGATGCTGACGGAGATCCGCGTCCCGAAGATGGGCGGGGCCGGATGGAGTTTCCAGAAGTTCAACCGTCGCGCCCAGGACTGGGCGATCGTCGGCGTGGCCGCCTGGCAGCGCGGCTCGGAGTGCGGGGTCGGGCTGGTCAACATGGCCTCGACCCCGGTGCTGGCGAGCAGTGTCGCATCCGCGGTGGCCGGCGGGGCATCCGCGGCCGACGCCGCCGAGGCCGCCGCGGCCGAGGCCGATCCGCAGGCCGACCTGAACGCCTCGGTGGACTACCGGGTGCATCTGGCCAAGGTGCTCACCCGTCGCGCCCTCGAGGCCTCGGCCGGCTGAGACGCGCCCACTGAGCCGGCCTCGGCCGGTGAACACCACGACGGTTGCCCCGGCCTCGGCCGGGGCAACTGCCGTTGTGGGACGGTCACGCGGGCGCCGCGGGCGTGAACATATGCTCGCCGCAGGTGATACCCCATGACCTTCCAACCCGACGACGTCGATCAGCGTCATCTCGACGCGATCGCCGACGCTGAGCAGGTCGCCTACTGGCTCGACGGCGCCCACGTCCCCGACACCAACTCCACCCTGGTCCGCAACGAGAGCTGCGACCTCTGCGTGGTCGGAGGCGGTTACACCGGTCTGTGGACCGCGATCATCGCCAAGGAGCGCGATCCCTCCCGTGATGTGGTGCTCATCGAGGCCCACGCCATCGGCAACGCCGCCAGCGGTCGCAACGGCGGCTTCATGGACGCCTCACTGACCCACGGCATCTCCAACGGCCTCCGTCACTTCCCCGACGACATCGAGATCCTCGAAGAGCTCGGCATGAAGAACCTCGACGAGATCGAGGCCGCCCTGCGCCGTTACGGGGTCGACTGCGACTACGAGCGATCCGGGGTCATCGAGGTGGTCGCCGAGCACCACCCCGCGAGCTATGAGAAGGATCTCCACGAGGAGTACGCCCTCATGGAACGCCTCGGTCACGAGGTGTCCTGGCTCGACCGCGAACAGATGCAGACCGAGGTGTCGTCGCCGACCTACACGAGTGGTCTCTGGGACCGCAACGGATGCGCTCTGGTCGATCCGGCCCGCCTGGTGTGGGGACTCAAGGCGACCGCCGAACGCCTCGGGGTGCGCATCTACGAGGACACCAAGGCGACCGCCATCGAACGTGACGGCATCGGCATCATGGTCACCACCCCGCTCGGTCACATCCGCGCGGGCAAGGTCGCGCTCGCGACCAACGCCTTCAAGCCGCTCCTGAGACGTATCTCGAACTACATCGCACCCGTCTACGACTACTGCATGATCACCGAGCCCCTCAGCGAGTCCCAGCTCGCCTCGATCGGATGGGCCAACCGGCAGGGCCTGAGCGACAACGCCAACCAGTTCCACTACTACCGACTCACCTCGGACAACCGGATCCTCTGGGGCGGCTACGACGCCATCTACTACTGGGGCGGAAAGGTGTCGACCGAACTCGAGAGCCGACCCGAGTCCTGGGCGCTGCTCAGCCAACACTTCTTCCAGACCTTCCCGCAGCTCGAGGGCCTCCGGTTCAGCCACATGTGGGGCGGGGCCATCGACACCTCCAGCCGGTTCACGGTGTTCTGGGGACGCGCCCTCGGCGGACGCGTCGCCTATGCCCTCGGCTACACCGGCCTCGGCGTCGCCGCCTCACGGTTCGGGGCCGCCACGATGCTCGACCTGCTCCACGGCCGACGCTCGGTCGCCACCCAGACCTCGATCGTTCGCGACAAGCCCTGGCCGTTCCCTCCCGAACCCTTCCGATTCCTCGGCATCCAGGCCACCCGGTGGTCCCTCGAGCGGGAGGACCGCACCGGTCGGCGCAACCTGTGGCTGCGCGGGCTCGACCGCATCGGCCTCGGATTCGACTCCTGACGTCGCGACCACCCGGATCGGGCACAGCCCGATGGCACCCATCGGGCGGGGGGTAGTGTCCCCCGGGTGACTCCCACCGATGTCCGAGATGCCCTCGGCGAGCACGGCTATCTCGCTGACACCGGGCTGGCCACGGCGGTGTTCCTCTCCCTCGACCTCGGCCGGCCCCTCCTGCTCGAGGGCGACGCCGGCGTCGGCAAGACGGAGCTGGCCAAGGCCATCGCGTCGTGGACCGGCGGTGAGCTGATCAGGCTCCAGTGCTACGAGGGGATCGACTCCTCCCAGGCCGTCTACGACTGGGACTACGCCCGCCAACTCCTGCACCTGCGGGCAGCGGAGGCCACCGGTGAGACGACCGGCCGGTCGGCCGAGTCGGTCGAGGCCGAGCTCTACGACGAGCGCTTCCTCATCCGTCGTCCCCTCCTGCGATCCCTCGAGCCGGTGACCGGTGCCGTACCGGTGCTCCTCGTCGACGAGATCGACCGGGCCGACGACGAGTTCGAGGCCTACCTGCTCGAGATCCTCTCCGACTTCCAGGTGACGGTCCCCGAGATCGGGGTCTTCCGAGCGGAGCGAGCTCCGGTGGTGATCCTCACCTCGAACCGGACCCGCGACGTCCACGACGCCCTGAAACGCAGATGCCTCTACCACTGGGTGGAGCATCCCGACTTCGATCGCGAGGTCGAGATCGTCCGCCTCCGCTCGCCCGAGGTCGACCGGCGACTCGCGCGTCAGGTCGCCGCCGCGGTCGAGGTCATGCGCGATCTCGACCTGTACAAGCCACCGGGGGTCGCCGAGACCATCGACTGGGCCACCGCGCTCGGTCGGCTCGGGGTGCGCGCCCTTGATGACGCCTCGGTGACCGCCACGCTCGGGACGGTGCTCAAGTACCGCGAGGACCAGCAGCGGGTCACCGATCGCGGCATCACCAGCCTGCTCGAACGCGTGGGCGTGCGGGTCGGCGACCGCTCGGCGTGAGCACCGGACCGGACGCCCCGATCGCGGCACCGGCCTCGACGCTGGCGGTCGCGTTCGTGCGAGCTCTCCGTCGCGAGGGTGTGCCGGTGCCGACGACCTCGACCGTGTCGTTCTCCGAGGCCCTCGCCTCGGTCGGGCTCGCCGAGCGCGACCCCGCCTACTGGGCGGGCCGAGCCACCCTCGTCCGGCGCCGGGAGGATGTCGACACCTACGATCGGCTGTTCGCGGCCTTCTGGGAGTCGACCGGCTTCCAGAGATCACAGCCCGCCGAGGCCGACTCAATCACTTTGGCCGTCGACACCGACGAGGACGACAGCGATGACGACTCGTCGACCCTGCCCCCCGATGACGAGGAGCGCCTGGAGATGCGCTTCTCGCGGGTCGAGGTGCTCCGCCACAAGGACTTCGCCGACTACGACGCCGACGAGCTCGACGAGGCTCGGCGCCTGATGGCGCGGTTCCGACTGGTCGGAGAGCCGCGCCGCTCGCTGCGCCTGACCCCGGGAGACGGTCACCGCCCCGATCTCCGCCGAACCGTTCGCGCCGCCCTCGCGGCCGACGGTGAACCGATCCGCCGCCACTGGCGCCGCAGGTCGGAGAAGCCCCGCCGACTGGTCCTCCTCCTCGATGTCAGCGGCTCGATGGAGCCCTATGCCCGAGCCCTCGTGCGATTCGCCCACGCGGCGGTCGTCGGCCGACAGCGGGTCGAGGTGTTCGCCCTCGGCACCCGACTCACTCGCATCACCCGGGAGTTGAGCGAGCGCGACCCGGACACGGCGGTGAACCGCGCCGGTCAGACGGTCGTCGACTGGAGCGGCGGCACCCGGATCGGCGACGGACTCCGCGAGTTCAACGACCGCTGGGGACAGCGGGGCATGGCCCGCGGCGCGATCGTGGTCGTGCTCTCCGACGGCTGGGATCGAGGTGATCCGGCGGTGCTCGACGAGCAGCTCACCCGACTCAAGCGTCTGACCCATCGGCTGGTGTGGGTGAACCCGCTCAAGGTCACACCCGGCTACGCCCCACTGGCACGTGGGATGGCCACGGCTCTCCCCCACCTCGACGACTTCGTCGAGGGGCACTCCGTCGACGCGCTCGACCGGCTCGGGGAGATCATCAGCGGCCGGTCCACTCGACGCGGAGCCCGCCGACTCGACCAGACTGCGTCCGGGAGTCCGACCGGACGTCCGATCCGACCTGAGGAGACACCATGAGGGAACTGCTCGACGATCTCGACCGCTGGCGGGTGGCCGGTACGCGCGTGGCCCTCGCCAGGGTCGTCGACGTGGAGGGATCCGGGCCGCGTGGGCCGGGGGCGGCGATGGCGGTCAGCGAGAACGGCGAGGTCGTCGGGAGCGTGAGCGGCGGCTGCGTCGAGGGGGCGGTGGTCACCGAGTCGCTCGCCGTGCTGGCCGGTGAGCGCGAGCCGGGGATCATCACCTTCGGCTACAGCGACGACGAGGCCTTCGCGGTCGGGCTGACCTGCGGGGGCACCATCCGGCTCTACGTCGAGGAGTACGACTGGTGAGCCTGTCGTCGGAGCTGGCCTCGCGGGTTCGCGACGGTGTTCCGGTCGCCCTCGCGACCGTGGTCGCGGGCCCGGGCCTCAGCCGCAAGCTGCTCATCGTCCCCGACGAGGACCCGGCTCCCTCCTCGCTCGGCGACAGCGAACTGGACCGTGTCGTCCGACGGGACGCCCTCGCCGAACTCGAGGCCGGGCGATCGGGTGTGCGTCACTACGGCAGCCGTGGACAGACGACACCGGAGGACCTCGACGACTCCGAGGTGGTCACCGTCTTCGTCGAGAGCTGGGCCCCACCACCTCAGATGTGGATCTTCGGCGCGGTCGACTTCACCGCGGCCCTCGCCCGGGTGGCCAAGATCCTCGGCTTCCGGGTTCTGGTCTGCGACGCCCGGGAGATCTTCGCCACCGGCCGGCGCTTCCCGATGGCCGACGAGGTGCGGGTCACCTGGCCGGGCCCGGTGTTCGACGATCGCGGCGCCGAACTCGGCAGTCGTGATGCCGTGTGCATCCTGACCCACGACCCGAAGTTCGACGTGCCGGCGGTCAAGGGAGCGCTCGCGACCTCGGTCGGTTACATCGGCGTGATGGGGAGCCGTCGCACCCACAGCCACCGACTCGAGCGTCTGGCCGAGGCCGGGATCGATGACCCGGCCGATCTGGCCCGTCTGATGTCACCGGTCGGTCTCGACATCGGCGCTCGGACCCCGGAGGAGACCGCGATCTCGATCTGCGCGGAGATCATCTCAGCCCGGACGGGTCGCGCGGCGCGCCCGCTCCGGGACACCGAGGGCCCCATCCACCGCTGAGCCGGATCAGCCCCGGGCCACTCAGCCGACGGGGAGTTCGATGAGGTCGGCCGCCAGGTCGCGCGTGTCGCCGGTCGGATCGGCGAACCGGACCCAACTGCGCCGTCGTCGCGAGACCTCTCCGATCTCGACCCCACGGCCCGGCTCCGGACTGTGGATGATCGCGTCGCCCACCCCGAGGTACATCATGACGTGCCCCGGGTACCAGACCAGGTCGCCGGCCTCCGCAGCCGAGCGGTCGACCTCGTGGGAGCGTCGGAACTGGCTGGTGCTGTAGCGCGGGAGATCCACCCCGGCCTGCTCCCATGCCCATCCGGTGAGGCCGGAGCAGTCGAAGGAGGTGCCTGGGAGCTCGGTATTGCGGCGATAGGGAACACCGAGTTGCGAGAGTGCCGCGATCACCGCGGCCTGGCCATCGAGATCGGTGGCCGACCAGGCGGCGATCAGATCGTCGGCCGTGACGCCATCCGCGCCGTCATCCGCGAGCCGTTCAGCCACGAGCGCGGCCACTCGGTCGCGGGCGCGGACGTATCCGATGAAGTCCTCCGGATCGCCTCGATCCCACCACTGTTCGAGCAGTTCGAGCGCGTGGCCGGCTCCGCTCGAGAGCGGGTCGACGGCGGTCACGTCGGGCGCCTCGGCCCCAGCCCGGTGTGATCCGAGGGTGTGGAGACCGGTCAGGCCGGCGAGGAGGAGGGCCGCGACCCGACGGCGCGCCCGACGACGGGCCCGCGGGTGAGTGAAGGGGGAGGTGCTCATAGTGGAATCAGCGGAGGGCGCCCGGTCCGGGTGCGGGACCGGACACCCCCCGCGAACGGGGTCGTGGGCCGACGACTCGAACGCCGAGACATCCGCACCACAACGCGACCGTCATGTTTCTGTAATGATTTCGTCATATTACACGTCTGTGTTCCCAACCCACCCGTCACCGGCGGTCGACCGGACCGGGAGGAGGCAGACTGTCTGGGTGGAAACAGGATCGAACGAACGCACCCGACGCGTCGCACCGGTCCTCCTCGCCGCGGGAGGCGGCACCCGATGGGACGGAGCGGGGCACAAACTCGCCGCCCCCCTCGAAGGCACTCCCGTCATCGAACACGCCATGCGCGCCGCAGTCGAGAGCGGCCTCGGGACCGTCATCGTCGTCACCGGCGCCACCGCGGTGCCCCTCCCCGATGATCTGGCCGATCGGATCGAGCTCGTCGACAACCCGGACTGGGCCGAAGGTCAGAGCACCTCGCTACTGCGGGCCGTCGCCGCCGCCGCCGAGCGCGGCGCCGATGCCGTCGTCGTCGGCCTCGGGGACCAGCCGCGTATCAGCCCCGACGCCTGGCGGGCCGTCGCCGCGTCATCGAGTTCGCTGGCCGTGGCCGTCTACGGCGAGTCCCGTGGCCATCCCGTACTCATCGGACGTGACCACTGGAACGATCTGCCGAACTCGGGCGACCTCGGGGCGAGAGAGCTGCTGCGCAGGTTCGACGAACAGGTCGAAGCGATACCCTGCGAAGGGTCCGCGCTGGACGTCGACACGACGGAGGATCTCAACCAATGGCAGAGCTGATCACCAACGAGTTCACGGTCAACCTCCCGATCGACGAGGCCTGGCCCATCATCTGCGACGTCGAGCGGATCGCCCCGTGCCTACCCGGAGCCCAACTCCAGGAGATCGAGGGAACCACCTACCGCGGGGTCGTCAAGATCAAGCTCGGCGCCATCACCGCCAACTTCAAGGGTGAGGCCGAGTTCATCGAGCGCGACGACACCGCGCACCGGGCCAAGCTCGCCGCATCGGGCCGTGACACCGGTGGTCGCGGCAACGCCCGAGCCGATGTGACGGCGGAGGCCGAGTCGCTCTCCCCCACCAGCACACGCTGCACCGTGACCGCCGAGTTGAACATCACCGGCAAGGTCGCCCAGTTCGGCCGCGGGATCATGGGCGATGTCTCCAAGAAGCTGATGGACCAGTTCTCCACCAACCTGAACACCATGCTCGACGAGGAGCAGCTCAGCGACGATGCCGAGTCATCCGCACCGGATGACG
>RGGX01000261.1 GCA_010024485.1 Actinomycetota bacterium
TCGGTCACCACCTGATCGAGGACGGGGACCCCGGCCAGGCGGCCGGCGAGGGCGACGATCGATCGGGCCGTCGCCACCTCGTCATTGGACGCGGTGCGCACCCCACCCATATCGGCGACGAAGTCCTCGGCGCCGAAGTAGCTGGCCACCACCCGAGGGTGCGACAAGAGTTTCCGCGAGTCGGCGACGCCGAGCGCGGTCTCGAGCCCCGCGATCACTCCGAGGTCGTCGAGACCGGCCTCGGTGAGCGCCCGGTCGACAGCATCGAGCCCCTCGAGCGACTCGACCTTGGGCACCACCACCGCGACCAGCGCAGCGCTCAGGGCCTCGCGAACATCGTCGGCGAACCACTCGGTCAGCTGGGCGTTGACCCGCACGGTCACCGCCACACCGGCCGCCGCCAGCACCGGGGCAAGTCGCGCCGCGTTCGCGCGCCCCTCCGCCTTGGCGTTCGCCGGGGTTGCGTCCTCGCAGTCGATGACGACCGCGTCAGCCCCTCGCTCACCGAGGCGCTCGACGAAGTCGGGGCGCACCGCTGGGGCGAAGAGGAGGGAACGGAGACGAGGAACTGGACGCATGGGGAGAGATCAGGCCGCCACGATCGAGCGCTTGGCGACCTCCTCGAGCATGACCTCGGTCGCCCCACCCCCGATCGGCAGGATGCGGGCGTCGCGATACATGCGCTCCACCGGGGTCTCGCGCATGTAGCCCATGCCGCCGTGGAACTGGACGCAGTCGTACATGATCTGCGTGACCGTCTCGGCGCCGAAGGCCTTGACCCCCGACATCTCCTTCACGTTGTCGCCACCGGCGTCGCCGACCCAGGCCGCGTGGTACATCGCGGCCCGCACCGCGTCGAGCCGGGCCTGGTTCATCGCCATGCGCTGGCGGATCGCGCCGAGGTCGTAGAGGTGACCGCCGAAGGCGGGTCGCTGCTGCACATAGGCGAGGGTCTGGTCGATCGCCGCCTGCGCCGCGCCGACGCCCATCCCGATCAGCACCATGCGCTCGTTCTGGAAGTTCTTCATCGTCTCGTAGAACCCCCGGTGCACGGTGCCGAGCACCTGGGAGTCCGGCACCCAGACGTTGTCGAGCACCAACTCCGCGGTGTCCGAGCAACGCCAGCCGTGCTTGTCGAGCTTCTTCGCCACCGAGAACCCCTCGGTGCCCTTCGGCACCAGGAACATGGTGATCCCATACCGGTTGTCCGGATCGGTCTTCGCCGCGACGATCGTCATGTCGCCGTAGACGGCGTTGGTGATGAACGTCTTCGTGCCGTTGATCCTCCAGCCGTCACCGTCGCGAACCGCCGAGGTTCGCATCCCCGCCACATCGGACCCGGCGTCGGGCTCGCTGACCCCGATCGACAGGATCGTCTCCCCGGAGAGCACCGTCGGCATCCACTGCTCGAGCTGCTCGGGCGAGCCCGAGTTGATGAGATGCGGGGCCGCCATATCGGTGTGGACCAACACGGTCACATCAAAGCCGGCGAAGGTCGACGCGCCGAGCGCCTCGGAGAACGTCGCCGAGGCCAACATGCCGAGACCGAGGCCGCCGTGCTCCTCCGGGGCGCGGAGCCCGAACATGCCAAGGGCGCCCATCTTGTGGAGCACCTCGCGAGGGACCTTTCCCTCGGCTTCC
>RGGX01000262.1 GCA_010024485.1 Actinomycetota bacterium
GTGCGTAGCCAGTTGGGTTCCACCTCGATGCTGCAGCGCAAGCTCAAGGTCGGATTCGCCCGGGCGGGTCGCATCATGGACCTGCTCGAGCAGCGCGGTGTCGTCGGTCCGAGCGAGGGATCCAAGGCTCGAGAGGTCCTGATGACCGTCGAGGAGTTCGAGGCCCTCCAGGGTTCCGGGGGCATCTGACCGGATCGGTCGGCCGGGCCGGGAGTAGCCTCAGCCCCTGTGGAATCGGTCGGCTCGGGGGGCTTCTACGTCGAGACACTGGGCTGTCCGAAGAACCAGGTCGACTCCGACAAGCTCGTCGGCACCCTCCTCGCGGACGGGATGTTCCCGGTCGACGACGCCGCCGATGCCGAACTCGTCGTCGTCAACACCTGCGCCTTCATCGAGGAGGCTCGCCGGGAGTCCATCGACACGATCCTCGCCCTGAGTGAGAGCCGTCGCCCCGGGGCGAGGCTGGTGGTGACCGGGTGCATGGCCGAGCGGTACGGCTCCGAACTGGCCGAGGAGCTGCCCGAGGTGGACGCGGTGCTCGGCTTCGGTGCTCCGATCGCCCCGCAACGCACACGGATCCCGGTCGCGTCGGTAGACCTGCCGAACCTCGATCTGCTGAACCTGCCACGACCGGCCTCCGCCGCGCCGTGGGCGTACGTGAAGATCGCGGAGGGCTGCAACCGATCCTGCGGGTTCTGCGCCATCCCGTCGTTCCGCGGTCCACAGCGGAGCCGGGACGTCGAGTCGATCCTGACCGAGGTGTCGGAGACCGGTGCCCGCGAGATCGTGCTGGTCGCCCAGGATCTCGCCTCCTTCGGCACCGACCGACCGAGCGAGCTCGGTGCCGGTTCGATCGTCCCGCTCGTGCGCGAGGTGGGTCAGCTGGTCGATCGGGTGCGGTTGCTGTACCTGTACCCGAGCGACCTCGACGACGCGCTGATCGACACGGTCTGCGACTCCGGCGTGCCGTACTTCGACCTGTCGCTCCAGCACGTGAGCAAGCCACTGCTGCGCGCCATGCGTCGCTGGGGTGACGGGCAGCGTTTCCTCGACCGGATCGCCTCGATCCGTGAACGCGAACCCGACGCAGCCTTCCGGTCGAACTTCATCGTCGGCTACCCCGGCGAGACCGAGGACGACCATGACCAACTACTCCAGTTCGTGGAGGAGGCTCAACTCGACTGGTGTGGGTTCTTCGCCTACAGCCGGGAGGAGGGAACACACGCGGCCTCCCTCGACGGGGTGGTCGATCCGGAGCTGATGTCGGAGCGACTGGCCGAGTTGCGAGCGCTCCAGGACGACATCACCGCCGAGCGACGGGACCTGCTCATCGGTGCTGAGGTGGAGGTGCTCGTCGACGCCGAGGGGGAGGGCCGATCGTTTCGCGAGGCCCCCGAGATCGACGGCGTGGTGCGCCTGCCGGTCGACCTCGCCGTCGGTGAGATCGTGACCGTCGAGATCATCGACGCCGAGGGGCCCGACCTGGTGGCGGCCGGAGCGGGAGAGGGCTGATGCCGGTCGATCCGAACGCTCTCGCCACCTGGGCGAACGCGATCACCGCCGGTCGCCTGGTGTTCTCGCCCGTGATGTTCCTGGTGATCCCCGACCACCCCCGCGGCTC
>RGGX01000263.1 GCA_010024485.1 Actinomycetota bacterium
GCTGCGGCCGAGGCCTCCCCCTCGGCGATCGCGATCGCGCTGTTGGTGACCGGTTACGTGTCAGCAATATCGACGAGGCGAATCACAAGTGGCTCGATGTCCCGCCAACGCCTCATCGAGGTGATCGAGGTGGCGAGCGTGACCCAGTTGGCGATCGCTGTCGGGATCCTTCTCGATCAGCACCTGCTCGAATCCATCGAGTTGTCGGTCGCGATCATCGCGGCCGTGGCGTTGGCATGGGGGCTCTCACGGCTTCACACCCAGATCGCGGGGTGGGCCGTCACCTCCTCGGCCGCGCTCGTCGCGACGACCGCCTGGCTGGCCGTGGCGGATCTCGACGACCGCGCGACCCCACCTGTGTTCCTCGTGGTGGCATCGGGGCTCGTTGGTCTCGCCTCGGTGCGACGCAGTCAACCTGGAGCAGTGCTCGCGAGAGTCGCGGCGGCTGGAACCGTTGTGGTCGTGTCGATGATCTGGTTCGGCACGCACGACGGGGTTGTCGCAGCACTACCGCTCGTCGCCATCGGTCTCGGCGCGTTCGCTCTCGGCGCCAGCGAGCACTGGCTGGAGATCGCTGTCGCCGGCGCGATCACTGTGCTCATCGGTCTCGTCGGCTGGGTGCTCGACAGCGGCCTGGGCGACTTGGTGCAAGGAGTAGTGATCGTCGGGATCGGTGCGCTCTCGCTCCTCACGGTCGTCCGGGTCACCCGCACGTCGTCGGCAACCGATCACGGTTGAGCGTCTGAGAGGATCAAGGGATGGGCTCATCTCGGAAACTCTCGATCGCCTCCGTCAACGTCAACGGCATCCGGGCGGCGAAACGCAACGGAATGGAGCCATGGATCGCGGAGCGGGCCGCCGACATCGTGACCATGCAGGAGGTGCGCGCGCCCGATGACATCTTCGTCGATCACGTTGACACCATGTTCGGCGCCGACTGGCATCGGGTCCACGCCGAGAGCGAGGCCAAGGGCCGCGCTGGTGTCGCGGTGGTGTCGCATCTCCCGATCACCGATCAGCGAATCGACATCGGTGGCAAGCACTCCCGCTACAACCGCTCGGGCCGGTGGGTGGAGGCCACCTTCGACCTCGACGGTGTCGACGCGCCGCTCACGGTCGTGTCGGCCTACATCCACACCGGCGACGCCGACAGCGACGAGAAGATGGAGGAGAAACTCGGCTTCTTCGCCGCGGTAACCGACCGGATGACCCGTCTGCGACGCCAGGGCCACCACGTCGTGGTGACCGGGGACTTCAACGTCGGACACACCGAGCGCGACATCAAGAACTGGAAGGGGAACCGCAACAAGGCGGGTTTCCTCGAGGTCGAGCGCGCCTGGTTCGACCGGTGGTTCGACGAGCTCGGCTGGGTCGATGTCGCCCGCAGCCTGGCCGGCGACGTCGACGGTCCGTTCACCTGGTGGTCGTTCCGCGGGCAGGCCTTCGACAAGGACGTCGGCTGGCGGATCGACTACCAGGTGGCGAGCCCCGAGTGGGCCGAGCGGGCCGTGTCGTCGTCGGTCGACCGGGCCCCGAGTTACGCGGAGCGCTGGAGCGATCACGCCCCGCTCGTGGTCGACTATCGACGCTGACTCACATCAACTCGAGTTCGGCGCCGTCG
>RGGX01000264.1 GCA_010024485.1 Actinomycetota bacterium
TAGTTGTGCCAACTGCCGTCGCCCCGCTGGGTGGCGACCAGCCAGTCGTAGGCGTGCGCGGCCTCCGCGTGCAGCCCGACGAGATCGAGCGCCATGGCCGATTCGACGTGGTTCCATGGATCGCAGTGCCCCCCGGGGAACCAGGGGATCATGCCGGTGCTGGTCTGCAGGGAAGCGAGGTGCTCTCCCGAGCGCCGGAGCTCATCGGACCCGATGACGCCGGCGATGCCGTCGATCGGTCTCATCCGCTCGGTCCGCCCTTCACCGCGTAGTGCACCTCGCTCTTGCCGAGTACCGGCGCGAGGACGCGCTCGACGAGGGCGAGGGGCCGCGGGCGCTCGATGATCTCCCGCTCCAGCAGACGCCGGTAGGCGCGCACCAGTCGGTGGTCGTCGTTGTCGACGCCGACGGCGCACTTCAGCCACCAGTAGGGCGAGTGGAGCGCGTGCGCGCGGTGATGCCCGGTGAGGGAGAGTCCGGCGGCGCGGAGCTTCGCCCGCAATTCGACGGAGGAGTAGATGCGGACGTGACCTCCCTCGGCGATGGGGGCGTGATAGGCGTCGGACAGGCGCCAGTTGATGCGCTCCGGGAACTCGGCCGGGACGCTCGCGGCGAATCGACCCCCCGGTCGGAGAACGCGAACCATCTCGGCGAGAGCGGCGGTGTCGTCGGTGATGTGCTCGAGCACCTCGGAGGTGATCACGACGTCGAAGGACTCGTCGGGGAACGGGAGGCGGGTCGCGTCGCCCCGCAGCACACCGATGAAGTCGCCGTCGCCGATCTCGCCGGAGTCGTGCATCGCTCCGATCGTCGCCCGGGTCTCGGTCACCTCGGCCTCCGCGTAGTCGAGGGCGACGGCTCGGGCGCCGCGCCTCGCGCACTCGTACACGTGGCGGCCGAACCCGGCTCCCACGTCGAGCACCCGTTCACCGGGGCGCAACTGAAGGCGGTCGAAGCGAACGGTGAGCATTCAGATGCGCCCGTTTCGGCGCAGCTTCTCGATGTTCTCCGGCATGGCCAGAACCTCGCGGTACTGGTCGACCGTCATCTCGGCGCATCGACGCCAGGTCCAGCGTTCGAGGACGCGCTGGCGACCGGCGAGGCCGACGGACTCGCGCCTCTCGGGGTTGTCGAGCGCGGCGGCGATGGAGGCGGCGAGCGATCCGGCGTCACCGGCGGTGCAGCGGAAGACGGTCTCGCCGTCGGCTCCGGTGACCTCGGGGAGCGCGCCACCGTCGGTCGCGACCAGCGGGGTCCCCGAACACATCGCCTCGATGGCCTCGCCGAGGCCATACCGCTCGATCAGATCCATGCTCTTGCCGGGCTTGGGTCGACCGATGATGGTCAGGGTCACCACGCGTCCGTCAGCTCGGAGCTTGGCCATGGCCTCGAGGAGGTAGGCGAGTCCCTTGAGCGCCACGTCGGCTGAGGCGGTGGTGATCAGATGGCCGGGGCGACGGGAGACATCGTCGAGTGGCCGGAAGAGATCGGGGTCGACGCCGACGGGGACCAGTCGCATGCGGTCGAGTTCGACGCCCATGTCGGTGTGGATGTCCTGGATCGAGTTCTCACTGACCACCACGACTCTCGGCATACGCGAGGCCACCTTGCCCTGCATGCG
>RGGX01000265.1 GCA_010024485.1 Actinomycetota bacterium
CACCCATCCGCCGTAGAACGATCCCTCATTCGACTCCACGCGCTCATCGTCAACGAAGCACTCGTCCACCGACTGGGCGTAGAACGCGCACATACCCGCCAGATCGGCGAACGCGTCGGTCGGCTCCGGATACGTCCATCCGGCGCGGGGCACCCATGCCGACTCCCCCTCCCCGACCACCACGTCGCAATAGTGCGCGACACCTTTCCACTCACAGAACGACCGATGATCGCTCGCCCGAACGCGCTGTGTATCCACGAACTCCGCCGCCACGTAGTAGGCGGGGGCTTGAGAGGTCTCGAGGATCCTGACCGTCCAGGGCGCGTCGACGACCACGACACCCCCATGGCGCACCCGGATACGCCACTCCACTCGCTCAAGGCGCGGCGGCCGCGGGTAGTCCCACACCGACTCGACGACCTTCCCGTTGGGCGCGATGTCAGCCATCGGGTCAGGATCCCACAGCGCCGCCGGACAGCAGCGACCGAGCGCGTGGCACCGGGTGGGATGACCTCGAAAACGGCGAAAGCCCCCGTTCAGGGGCTTTCGCGTGGAGCGGACGACGGGATTCGAACCCGCGACCCTCACCTTGGCAAGGTGATGCTCTACCAGCTGAGCCACGTCCGCGATGCGGGCCAAATACTACCAACCCGCTCGAATGAGCGGACACAGCGCGACCGCCTCAGGAGTCCTTCGGGCGCAGGTCGACGGTGAGGGTGAGCACGCCGTCATCCATGCTCCACGCGGCATCTCCCACGATGGCGAAATCCATGTAGTCGCGTTGGGCCTGTTCGATGAAGGCCTTGCGCTCATCCCCGGCCACCGGTGGCAACGGCCGCTGCTTCACAGCCATCGCGCGGTCGCGATAGCGCTCCAACATCGCGTCGACATCAAGTTCTGCCATCACCTCACCGTACCCATCTCCACCCTCAGGGTGACACGCGCGTCGGGTCGGCCGGCTCGTCGCCATCGGTGTCGGCCCCGACGTCGACACCGTCCTCGGTCGCCTCTCCCGTCGTCTCCTGAGGAGGATCCTCGGGCGCGTCGCCGGGCTCGCTCGCGGGTTCCTCTTCGGCGACGTTCACCTCGCCGTCGTTCACCGCGGCGTCGTTCACCTCGGCGTCGCTCACCTCGGCGAGCACCCGTTCGATCATCCGTTCGCGCTCCTCGGTGTCCGCGCTCAGATAGGCGTGCGTCGTCATCAACTCGAGCACCGCCACCTCTGGGGGATCCACCCGGGTGGCGCGGACCAGCCAGACGGCGACCGCGACCAGGGCCAATCCGATGACCACGAGGGTGATCACGATCAACAGCACCAGTCGTGCGGCGGTCGGATCGCCGACGGTCACCTGAGCGGGCAGCACGACCCGAGTCTGGCAGGTCACCGCTGGTGAAGGGGGCACGCCACGGTGGTGCGCCCCGCCACCGTGGAACGCTCGAGGAGCGTTCCGTCGAGCGCGCACAGCCCGTCTCCCTCTCGGCGCCCGGGGCCGGTGTCCCCGGTGTGGCTCCCCCCGGCGCGGAGCATGCGCGGCATGAGGTCGGCGATCACCTCGGCCAACGCCTCGGGTTCGTCGATGTCCCGCATGGGCCGGTCGGGCTGGACCCGGCCATCCGAC
>RGGX01000266.1 GCA_010024485.1 Actinomycetota bacterium
ACATGACCGTCAACTGACCCGACTCGGCCCCTCCCTGCCCACCGGAGACCGGAGCGTCGATGAAGGCCACTCCCCGCTCAGCACAGGCCACCGCGAGCTCGCGGGCGAGATCCGCTGAGGCGGTCGTGTGGTCGATGAGCACCGAACCCTCCGACATCGCCTCAAGACAACCCGCCGGACCGATGACCACCTCGCGGACATCGTCGTCGTTCCCGACGCACAGCATCACGAACTCGGCTCCCTCCGCCGCCTCGGCCGGGGTCGGTGCCGCGCGGTGGCCGTGGAGCGCCACCCAGGCGAGCGCCTTGGAGGCGGTGCGATTGAAGACGGTCACCTCGTGACCGGCGGAGGCCAGATGACCGGCCATGGGGGCACCCATGACTCCGAGACCGATGAACGCGACGTTGGACATCGTCCGAGTCTGGCACGGCCCGACGGGCCGGGGGTCACTTCTTGGCGGCGGCCTTGGCCTTCTTGGGCGCCTTGAGCACACCCTTGGCGAGCGCCTCGTCGAGGTAGACCTCGGCGTCCTCGGCGGAGACCTTCAGCGCCGGCGAGATCTCGCTGATGAGATTCACCCGGGCCCGCTCGTACATGGTGCGCTCGGCGGCCGAAAGGGCCGCATCGCGGTTGCGCGCCGCGAGGTTCCTGACCACCTCAGCCACCTGGTACACATCGCCCGACTTGAGCTTCTCCTGGTGGTTCTTGAAGCGACGGCTCCAGTTCGACGGGACGCGCGGGTCGGGCTTGGCAAGCACGGACACGAGGTCTTCGAGCTCATCGGGGGACACCGGCGGACGCACCCCGACCTCGTCGGCCTTGTCGACGGGCACCTTCAGGGTCATCTCGTTGATGACGGTCTCGAGGATGAGATAGTCGCGCTTCTCCCCGAAGGCCTCCATCTTCTTGGTGCCCTTCACGACGCAGGCGCCGTGCTGGGGATAGATGACGGTGTCGCCCTTCTTGAACTTCACGCGGGACCTCTCGGGGGTTGAGTCAGCGGACCGCGCGACCCCTCGCGCGGCCCCCGAAGGGTACAGCGCCCCCGGCAGGATTCGAACCTGCGCGCTACGGATTAGAAGGCCGTCGCTCTATCCGGACTGAGCTACAGGGGCTGGAGGACCCAATCGTACCGCTGGGGGTCAGTCGTCGCTGGCGAGCAGTGACCGACGCAGCAGGTCGAGCGCCGATATCACCGACATCTGGCGCATCGGCTCGCGTTGACCCGGGAGGCGGAGGGTCCGTGCCACCGAGCCACCCGGCCAGACCGCCGCCACGCAGAGGGTGCCCGGTGGCCGTCCCTCCTGGGTGTCGGGCCCGGCCACCCCGGTGACGGCGAGCGCGACGTCGACGTCGAGGGCGACGCGCGCGCCCTCGGCCATCTCCAGGGCCGCCTCCTCGGAGACCACGAGGTCGTACTCGACCCCGAGCATCGAGCGCTTCACCGAGGTCGCGTAGGACACCACCGAACCGGCGAACACCTTCGATGCGCCCGGCACGGCGGTCAGACGCGCGCCGATGAGCCCCCCGGTGACCGACTCGGCGCAGCCCAGCGTCCACGACCGTACGGCCAGCATCCCGAGGACGACGG
>RGGX01000267.1 GCA_010024485.1 Actinomycetota bacterium
CGTCACCGAGATACACATCAACCCCCACGGGTCACTGCACGGCGCGGTGCCCTTCACGATGATCGACACCGCCATGGGCGCGGCAACCATGAGCGTCATCGCTGAGGATCACTTCTGCTCGACGATCGACATCACCACCCGCTACCTCGCACCGTGCCGATCGGGACGCATCACCTGCGTCGCCACGGTGCGCCGCGCCGGGCGTCGTATCGCCCACCTCGATGCCGTGGTCACCACTGAGGATGGCACCGAGATCGTCGCCGCCACCGGGACCTTCGTCATTTACGCCGCGCCGACCGCCTGACCCACTCGACGGCCCGGTTGTAGGCGCGGGTGAGTCCCGGCAGACGCCGAGCCGCGAACGCGCCGATCGGCCCGGGCTGCCCCGCTCGAGGCAGCTCGAGGGCGAGCTCGGTGCGCGGCCCGTACTCACGACCGTTCACGAGCGCCTCCTCCTCGCGGACGCGTTCCTCGTGTTCCCAGTCGATGAGGGCCTGCCCGGGCGGCAGGATCGTCCGCGGGCGCGCCACCACGAAGGCGAAGAGATTGTGCTCGGGATGCTGCTCCGCGAATCGCTGGTCGGCCTGCATGACATGGTCGACCCAGGGTTCGCGCGACTCGCGGGGGGCATCATGGAGTCGGTCGTTGTGGGTCAGGATCGGATAGGCGATGCCGCCACCGAGACGACGGATCCAGTCGACGTCGAAGTAGCGGTCGATCATCGGGAGCACCAGCTCCGAGTGGACCGCCTCGGACGGGTCGGTGGCGATCATCAGCTCGATGTCGGGATAGTCGAGCTCCTGTCGCACTTCCTCTGGAAGCTCGGAGTTGATGGCGACGACGGCCTCCCACTGCGTCCGCGAATATTGGTTGCGATGCGGTCCGACGTAGTCCCAGGACACGAAGAGACCATCAGGGGTGAGGCGTCCGTGGATCTGGCGCATCGCTCGGTCGAGGTAGGCGATGTGGTGGGCGGCGGCGTGGTTCACCACCAGGTCGAAGGGTCCGTCCGGCAGATCGCCTCGGTCCACATCGATGAGCACGTACTCGGCATCGAGGCCGCACGCACCGGCCTCCGCTCTGGCCGTCTCGAGGAACCCCTCGTCGATGTCGACACCGATCACCGAGGAGATCACGCCGGCCGAGTGCATGGCGCGCTCAACCCAACCGTTCCCGCAGTTGAGCATCAGCACCCGTTCGAAGTGACGCCCCTCGCGGCCGAGCCACTCGTACCAGGTGACGCCGGGTTGCCCGGTGGCGCGGATGGACAGATGACGTCGCACCGACTCGAGGTCGTTCCAGTAGCGGCCCGAGTAGTAGGTCGCGCTCATGTTGCGGCTCCCAGCGTGGGCGCGGGCCGTCTGATCATCGTCGCCGCGAGGCCGGCCACGATCGCGACCGCCCCGGCCGAGGAGAAGGCCCAGCCGTAGGAGCCCACCGCGTCGCGCACCAGACCCGCGCCCCAGGCGGCTCCCGCGGCACCCAACTGGTGGGCAGCGAACACCCAGCCGTAGACGACCCCGGCGTTGCGGCGGCCGAAGAGATCGGCGCAGAGCATGATCGTCGGCGGGACGGTCGCGATGTAGTCGAG
>RGGX01000268.1 GCA_010024485.1 Actinomycetota bacterium
CGGAGCATCTCGATGGTGACGTCCTCGGGAACGGCGCGGCCGGCGTCGAGGTAGAAGCCAGCCACCTTGCGCGGGGGTACGCCGGTGCGGAGCGTCTCGAGGAGCGCGTAGAACCGGAGGTCGTCGAGGTGGTTCGGGTACACGCCACCGGTCTTCAGGTCGATGATCACTTTGCGACTCTCTGATCCGACCGCGCGGCCGATGACGAGATCGACCTTGCCCGAGAGGGTCAGTGGTCCGTTCGCGGGCCATCGGAGTGACGACTCCACAACGGGAGCCCATCGTCGGTCGAGGGGCGGGAAGGTCTCGAGGAACTTCACCACCGCGTCGATGCACGGGCCCCGCAGGTCGGCGAGGTCGGCCTCCCGAAGACCGGCGAGGAACGGACCGACCCCTGACCCCGCCTCGATGAGTCGTGCGATCGCCTCGTCGACCAGGTCGGCCGGGATGATCTCCGCTCGCCAGTGGACGAGCAGCTCGATGGCGCGATGGCTGACCGTGCCGACGGCATTACGGGTGTTCCACTCGAAGGAGTCGCCGTTGAGGTGCTGCTCCTCGCATCCGAGTACCGAGGTGAGCCGCGACTTGTTGATGAACAGGTCACCGCCCGTGGCCTCGACCCGCGAGGCGAGGTGCTCGAAGGCGTCGGTGAACTCAGCGATGAGGGTGTCGACCCGATCCCGTTCGAACACGAGTGGCTCAGCATCCCGCCGGAGCACCTCGAGGGTGGACTCCTGGGCCGGGGTCAGCTGAACGGGCTCCATGGGCGAACCATACCGATGGCTCGGACCCCGGTCAGGGCGTCACACCCCCCGGTCATGATCGAGTCATGCACCCGACCTCCCGACGCCGAACCCGAAGCCAACGAGCCACCCCAGCAGGAGGGTCGGGCAGTCTCGAGTTCGCGGGCGCGGTGAAGGTGCTCGGTGCCGTGGCGCGATCGATGGGCCTCGAGGCTCCCGGATTCCGCTCACCGCCTCGGCTGGTGGGTGTCGACCGCAGCGTGCGTCGTCGCCGGTCGACCACGGGCGCGGCGGCCCCCGCAGTGGTCTCGGTGCGGGTGCGCGACCGTCCCTGGCCGGCGGTTCTCGCCGACATGGTCGAAGGCGTGGTCGTCGCCAACGGTCTGGTCGCGCCCGAGGCCGACCGGGCGAGGTCCGCCCTGTGGGAGTCCGTCGCCGGCTCGGTCACACCCGCAGCCGATGCGGCCGGCACCGAGCGTCGGGTGGCCTGAGCGACGTCGTCCCTCCCGGGTCTACCCTTTCGATGTCGCCCGGGTGGTGGAATTGGCAGACACGGGGGGCTTAAACCCCCCTGGCTCGAAAGAGCCGTGCGGGTTCAAGTCCCGCCCCGGGCACTCGTGCTGAGCGGCGATGTCGCCACTCGTGAGTGGCAGCGTGCGATCGCCGTCGGCGCCGCAGCCCCGATACCACTCGGCCATCCGCACCGGCCACGACGCGAGGGCGGATCGAGCGGATCCACCTGAGGGTCATCCGCTCAAGCGGGTGGTCAGGTAGCGGTCGAAGTCGTAGACGTTGCGCTCGAGGTACGACAGCGGTGCCCGATCGAACTGCGGGCGGTCAACGCTGC
>RGGX01000269.1 GCA_010024485.1 Actinomycetota bacterium
GGCGACACGATGCGCCCGCTCATCGTCGGAGGCGGGCCGGCCGGAGCCGCCGCAGCGATCACCCTCGCCGATCGGGGTGTGCCCTCGACGGTCCTCGAGCGACGTCCCGCCGATCGCACCCCGGGCTCGGTGTGCGGTGGCCTGCTGACTCCCCGCGCCTCCGAGGCGCTGGCCGGCCTCGGTGTCGACGCCCGAGATCTCGGGCCCGCCGTCGACACGATCGAGCTCGTCGCGGGGCCTCGACGTCGCCGCATCAACTGGCCGACCACCTCCGAGTACCCCGCGGTCATCGCCTCTCGGGAGCGTCTCGAACGCGAACTGCTGGCGCGAGCCACCCTCCTCGGCGCGGAGGTGCGCCACGGTTTCGAGGCTCTCGACCCGATCATCGAGCGCGGTTTCGTCCGCGGCGTGCGGGGGCTCCACGATGGTGCCGACACAACGATCGACACCGACCTGTTGCTCATCGCCGATGGGGCGAACAGCACCTTCGGTCGTGCCCTCGGGACGTCGCGTCGGCTGGACTGGCCCACGATCTCCTCCCTCCGAGCCATGGTCCCCGCGACGGGATCCGTCGATGCGGTGGCCGAGTTCCATCTCGATCTCGAGCGCGGCCCGGGAGACGGACTCCCCGGATTCGGTTGGGTGTTCCCGACCGGCGACACCATGTTGAACGTCGGCGTCCAGATCGCCTCGACCGCCCGGGACGCCGCGGCCGTCAACCTCCACCAACTCCTCGAGGGACTGATCGACAGGGTTGCCCCGAACCACGGCATCACGGGAGATCCGAGCAGCCTCACCGAGGCGGCCGAGGGCGCCCGGACCCCGGTGGGTGACTCGATCGTCCCGGTCGCCGGACCGAACTTCCTCGTCGCGGGTGACGCCGCCGGTCAGGCCAGCCCGCTCACCGGCGCCGGCGTGGAGTCAGCCCTGCTGTCGGGCATCGAGGCGGGTGAGGTGCTGACCGCGGCGACGCGAACGACGGCTGCGACCCTGCAGGACTTCGTGCCACGGATCCGTCGACTCCACGGGTCACATCACAAGGTGGCCCGCCAGATCGTGCGTGCCACCGGACGACCCCTCGGCGCCCGCCTCCTCGCGCGCGCCTCCACCAGCGGGTGGGGAGCCGAGACGGTCGTGCGTTACGCCCTGGCCGAGTTCCGCGCGTCGGGGGGAGCCGCTGAGGCGATCGACGCGATCGCGAACGTGCTCGTCCGGTTCGCCCCCGAGGCCTGAGTCCGACGCGTCGACCGACTCAGCCGGTCGGACTGAGCACCGTGGCGAGCAGCGCGGCCGGAGCGGCCTCGAGCGCGGTCCTCGCCGGACCGGGAGCGAGTCGCGAGCAGGCCGTCACGGCTGCGGCGACGAACGTCTCCGCCCGCTCCACGCTCGAGCTGATACCGGGACCGTTGCGAACGATCTCGAGAGCCCTCGCCGACCGGTCGCCGTCGATCGGTCCACCGAGCAACTCCGCGAGCTCATCGGAGCCGGCGGCCAGGGTGTGGATCACCGGCAGGGTGTAGACGCCGACCTCCATGTCGTGGCCCGCGCGCTTCCCGAGACGATCGTCGGAAGCCGTCAGGTCCAAGAGGT
>RGGX01000270.1 GCA_010024485.1 Actinomycetota bacterium
TTGAACGAACACCAACACAGGTGATACCCGGCGACGTCCGGCATCGAGCCCGCACTCCCGACGTCTCAACTATTCATGCCAGTCGATGCACCCACACCACAGGTGACGACACCCCCGAGACTTCTCAGGCAAACCGGTGCGTCGCGGGCCCCAACGGTCCGGCGACTAGCGTGCGGGTGGTGCATCGGAGAACCACGTGAGCCGACAATCGCGTCGCCCCTGGAGTTTCCGACGCCGCACAGTGCGATCACTCGAAACCGTTCACCGAACGGTTGCCGAACTCGAACAGCGTGTCGCTGAACAGTCAGAACAGCGCGCCCTGCTCCTTGAAGTCGCCGGAAGTCTCCGCGCTGAGGCCACGGCGATCAGCGAGAGCCTGACCCAACTCGAAACCCGCTTGAGCGAGCAGATCAACGAACTTGAACGTTCGCTCGCCACAGCGCGCGACGGCTCAGCGAGCCTCGACGAGATCGAAACTGTGCTCAGGGACCTCAAGGCCTCCCAGGAGCATCTCGCTACCGAGCAGGCCCGCTACCAGATCGCCTTCCGCGACGACCTCGCCTACCTGCTCGACGACCTGTACTGACCGAGTCCGGTCGCACCCCGGTCACACACTGGGGAGCACGGGCTCAAGACTGACGAACAGGCCCCACAGGCAATACGCCCCGACCGGCAGACCGAGGAGAACGCTCCAGCGGCCGATACGGCGGGTAGTCCAGGCCATCGCCTGAACTAAGAGCAGCAACCCCGCGAGCCACATCGTCACGCCCAACCAGCCGCGCGGCGTCACCTCCGGCACGGACCAGTTCGCATCAGCCGACGCAACCGTCCCCACAACGGCCGAAGCAGGCGCAACCTCTCGAACAGCGCCTCCAGAGAGCCCTGACATCGGCTCCTCCACAGCAGTCTCCTGTGGCGCCGGGGTCGCCGCCAGCACCGCTGCCACCTCGGTCTCCTCCGGAATCGCGGCAACTTCTTCGATCTGGTCCGCCACGACCAAGTCACCGAGACGACTCCCAACGCTGAAGTCCGCCGTGAGTCGTTTGTCGGGAAGGTCAGCGCTGATCATCTCGAGCGGCGAGGCAAGCACCGACTCGCTCATGTCGTAGCCCGCTGGCGACAGGTAGCGCGCTGACGGTTGAACCGCCGATGACAGATCATGTCGAAGCGCCGCACTGACGATGATCCGCTGAGCAGTTGAGCGCTTCCCATAGGTGGTCCGATGCCCGGCGAACGCCGCGTTACCCAGACCTCCAGGCAACGCCGTCCCCGGGTAGTGACCAGGACCCATCTTCAACTCTTCGG
Source organism: Actinomycetota bacterium (assembly GCA_010024485.1). Lineage (GTDB taxonomy): Bacteria > Actinomycetota > Acidimicrobiia > Acidimicrobiales > Ilumatobacteraceae > Casp-actino5. The sequence goes on from RGGX01000270.1 coordinate 1,306, forward strand.
TGCCGACTCCTGCGACAACGACGAGGTCAAGATCGATCGCGGGAATGCGAAGCACCCCGAGGGGCTCCCCCACCTCGAGCAGAGCGGCCTCAGCCGACTCCTTCACCAGACCAACACCGACATTGTCGAGGGCGGACGTCACCGAGCTCGGTGTCGACACGGTCTCGACCACCTCCGCAACCGGAACGACCTCCGCTGTAGCCGTCGAGATCGTCTCCACCTCCGCGGTCGGAGCCGAATCATCGAAGACCGGACTCTGAGCCTCCGACACCACCTCGACGCGA
>RGGX01000028.1 GCA_010024485.1 Actinomycetota bacterium
CTCCCGTGGTGACGTGGAATGCCAGAATCAGGGGATGACCCCGGTCGGAGGAGCGCTCGAGGTGCCAGGGGCGGTAGGCGGCGGACTCCATCTCCAGGGTGTCCACCCGCTCCCAGGTCATGCCCCACGACGAGGTCAGCCGCGCGCAGTCATCGAGTTCCGCACCGGCCAGCGATGGCGAGACCGCGGTGACGGCCACCGCAGCGTCACCGAGCTGCTCATGGCAGATGGCGGCGAGCAGCGCGGAGTCCGCCCCGCCACTGAAGGCCACCACCACCGCGTCGAGATCGGCGACGGCGCGCCGGAGACGGTCGAGGGCCGCCGCCGCCACCGCCCCTGGCACCTCGAGCGCTCCTCCGACCGGGGTCATCCCCTGATTCTGGCATTCCACGTCACCACGGGAGTGGGTCGCGCCCCGACAACCGCGAGAAACACCGGAGGACGTAGGTTTCAGGCGTGCCCGACATGGCGTCCGAGTCGGCCTGGTTGGCCGAGACCGCGTTCATCGACCACGGTCATCCCGCGGTCGGCGAGTTCGTGGCCCGAGCCCTGGACGATCTGTCTCCCTCGGGGCCGACCGAGGTCGCCGTCGGCCTGTTCGAACAGGTCCGCGACAGCATCAGATACGACCCATACCGGTGTTCGCGCTCACCCGGGGAGTACCGGGCGAGCCACATCGCCCTCAGCCAGTCGAACTGGTGCGTCCCCAAGAGCGTCCTGCTCTGCGCGGCCGCCCGATCGCAGGGCATTCCCGCCCGACTCGGGTTCGCCGACGTTCGGAATCACCTCACCACCGAGCGGCTCCAGGCCGCCATGGGCACTGACGTCTTCATGTGGCACGGATACGCCGAGATCCTGCTCGACGGCAGGTGGTTCAAGTTGAGCACCGCCTTCAACATCGAACTGTGCGAGCGCTTCGGGGTCGGCGTCCTCCACTTCGACGGCACCGACGATGCGCTCATGCATCCCTTCGACACCTCCGGAAGACGCCACATGGAGTACCTCCGCGACCACGGCAGTTTCGACGACCTTCCCCTCGACCGGATCCTCACGGACTTCGACCGGCACTATCCCGGTTTCCTCGAACGGGTCGACGCCCAGGATCCGGGTTTCTCAGCGGACTGAGGACCCGCCCGAATCAGACCTCGACCGGCTTGCGGGCGTGCCGGATCCGGTCCTGCACGTCGAGATGGACCTTGCGCAGGCGGATGCTGGACGGGGTCACCTCGATGCACTCGTCGGTGTCGATGAACTCGAGCGCGTGCTCGAGGGACAACATCCGGTGGGGTGTCAGCTTCACCGTCTCGTCGGCGGCCGCGGCGCGCATGTTGGTGAGTTTCTTCTCCTTGCAGATGTTGACGTCCATATCACCGGAACGTGAGTTCTCACCGACGATCATCCCGCAGTACACCGCGGTTCCCGGACCCACCATGAGCGTGCTGCGCTCCTGCAGGTTGACCATCGCATAGGTCGTCGCGGGACCGGAGCGGTCAGCCACCACCGAACCCCGCTCACGGGCGCGGATGTCTCCTGCCCAGGGCTCGTGGCGGTCGTAGACGTGACTGATCACGCCGGTGCCTCTCGTCTCGGTCAGGAACTCGGTCCGGAAACCGATCAGACCTCGGGCGGGCACCAGATACTCGAGACGAACCCACCCGAGCCCGTGATTCGCCATCGACTCCATACGACCTCGCCGACCGGCGAGGAGTTGCGTGACCGTGCCGAGATGCTCCTCCGGCACGTCAATGGTCACCGCCTCGACCGGCTCATGTCGGACGCCGTCGATGACGCGGGTGACGACCTCGGGTTTGCCGACCGTTAGCTCGAAGCCCTCTCGCCGCATCGTCTCGACGAGCACCGCCAACTGGAGTTCCCCTCGGGCCTGCACCTCCCAGGAGTCGGGGCGCTCCGTCGGACGCACGCGCAGGCTCACGTTGCCCACCAGTTCGGCATCGAGCCGGGTCTTGAGGAGGCGAGCCGTCAACTTCGACCCCTCCCGACCCGCGAGCGGCGAGGTGTTGATGCCGATCGTCATCGAGAGGGCCGGCTCGTCGACCGTGATCACCGGAAGCGGGCGCGGGTCGTCGGGATCAGCCAGAGTCTCGCCGATGGTGATCTCTGGGATTCCCGCGACGGCGACGAGATCGCCCTGTCTCGCGCTGTCCACCGGGCGTCGCTCGAGGTGCTCGGTGATGAGCAACTCGGCGACCTTGGCGCGGGTCACCGAGCCGTCGGCGCGACACCATGCGACCTGCTGGCCCTTCACGATGGTGCCGTCGATGATCCGGCACAGCGCGAGGCGCCCGAGGTAGGGATTCGAGTCGAGGTTGGTCACCCAAGCGCGGAGAGGCGCCGACGGGTCATAGGACGGAGCCGGCACGTGGGCGATCACCGTCTCGAAGAGAATGCTCAGATCGTCGCCGGCCACCCCCGGATCGGCGCTCGCCCACCCGTCACGGCCCGCGCAGTACACGATCGGGAAGTCGAGTTGGGCGTCGGAGGCGTCAAGGTCGATGAAGAGCTCATAGACCTCGTCGACGACCTCGGCCACCCGCGCGTCGGGACGGTCGACCTTGTTGACGACCAAGATGACCGGTATCTCCCGGGCCAGGGCCTTGCGCAGCACGAAGCGGGTCTGCGGCAGGGGTCCCTCCGCCGAGTCGACCAGCAGGACGATCCCGTCGACCATGGTGAGGGCTCGCTCAACCTCGCCACCGAAGTCGGCGTGGCCGGGGGTGTCGACGATGTTGAGCGTGATCCCCTCCCAGACGAGAGAGGTGTTCTTGGCGAGGATGGTGATGCCCTTCTCCCGCTCGAGGTCCATCGAGTCCATGACCCGCTCGGCGACGGACTCGTTCGCGCGGAAGGCTCCCGATTGGCGGAGCATGGCGTCGACGAGCGTCGTCTTGCCGTGGTCGACGTGGGCGACGATTGCGAGGTTTCGCAGGTCGTCGCGTTGAGCGAGGGGGGTTGACATGCCGCGAGGACGCTATCGACCCCGATGACGCTCCGGTGGTCAACGCCTCCGGTCGCCGAAGCGGTTCCAGTGGGTGACCGCCTCGACGGGCTTGCGGCGGGCGACCCCGAATCGACCGGTCGGGTGACCGACAGGCACCAGCGCCGCGATCTCGTAGCGGCCCTCCGGGATCCCGAGTTCGGCGAAGACCTCCTCGGAGTGCACCCGGATCACCGTGGTGAGCGCGGTGCCGAGGCCGTGCGCACGAGCCGCGAGGCAGAAGTTCTGGACCGCGGGGTAGACGCTCGCGTCGAGACGGCCGATGTCGAGTGGGCCGTCATCGTCGGCCGAGCCCCACGGGATGATCGGCTGGAGGAACACCACGAGCACGGGCACCTCGGCCAGGTGTTCAGCCAGGTGATGGCTCGCCGCGCGGGTCCGCTCCCACGAGGTCCGGTCCTCCTCGGAGCGGAACTCGGTCGGCGTGTCGAGCGTCGCCTCGTAACGGAGGAACGCGCGCCGATACCAGTGAGCGATTCGCGAACGGACATCGGGGTCGGTTACGACCACATACTGCTGGGGTTGAACGTTGCCGCCCGACGGGCCCTGCTGGGCGGCGCGCAGGCACTCGAGCACCACGGCGTCGTCGACCGGCTCATCGGTGAACCGGCGCATGGCGCGCGTGGTCATGATGTGATCCATGACGTCGGCGGTTCGAGACGCTCCGACGTCACCCGTGCTGGCGCTCATGGCGACATACTTGCCGACGGCGGCGGCCGGGACGGGCTCCGTGGCGCGCGGATCTAGATCATGGAGGCGTCGAGTTCGACACCCATGTAGTGCTTGCCGAGGGTCTCGGCGAGTTTGGGCGCGACCATGATGTGCTGGGTGACGACATGCGCGTCGCGAAGGCACCGTCCGAGCACGCTGGTGTCGTAGACAGCGGAGCCACCGGCCACCGTGAAAGCGGTGTCGGCCACCCGGGCGCACTCCGAAGCCGCGTGCATCGCTGCCAGGCGCATCTCAACCCGCCGTTCCACCCCGACCGGGCGTCCTTCCACAGCCTCTCCCCAGGCCGACTCGACCGCCTCATGTAGGAACGCCCTCGCCGAACGGAGCACCGCCTCGGCCCGGGCCAACTCGGTCTGGGCGAATCCGCTCGCTGCGAGGGTTCGAGAGGAGAACTGCGGTGTCTTCGCCCCGGCGAGCGCGACGAGTTCATCGAGCGCGCGACGGGCGACCCCGAGCCCGACGGCCGCGACGCCGATCCCGAGGAGCGTGAAGTTCGGGAAGGCCGAGATCGGCGCGTCGACCCGGGGTTTCTGACGCACCGGGTCGACGGTGCGCTCGAGCGGCACCGCGACGGCGTCGACGGAGAAGTCGAGGGACCCCGTGCCCCGCATTCCGGAGGTGTACCAGGTGTCGTGGAACTCGACCATCGACGCCGGGAAGACGCAGGTGCGCTGCACCCCATCGTCACAACGGGCGCCCCCGACCACCCAGTCGCAGTGCTGGGTCCCACTCCCCCATTGCCACCGACCGGTCACGACGACATCGCTTCCGGCGACGACCCCCTTGCCGTTCGGAGCGAACACACCGCCGGTCGCCCGCGCTGAGCCGAACACCTCCCGGGCGACATCGGGCTCGAGGAACACCGACATCGACGCGGTGGTGCTCGAGATCATCGAACACCAGCCGGCGGCGCCGTCGGCGTAGGCGACCCGCTCGATCAGACCGATTGTCGTGAGGGGATCAACTCCCGGCCCGCCGAGCTCGACCGGGAGGCACATCTGCAGGAGTCCCGCCTCCGCGAGCGCGTCGACGGTCTCCTCGGGCAGGCGGCGTCGCTCCTCAGCCAGATCGGCCCCCGAGAGCGCGACGTCGACAGCCCGCTTGACGAGGTCCTCGCGGATCGTGGCGACCATGCACCGATGGTACGACGCGTGGACTCCCGGCGCCGGATCGCCCGTCGCTAGCGTTCCGGCGATGGCCGGATGGAACTTCGCCGACGTCTTCGAGCAGATCGCGGAGGTGATCCCCGAGGCCACCGCGCAACGTCAGGGGGATCGCACCTCCACCTGGTCGCAGTTCGACCGGCGCGCGGACGGGATCGGGCGCGCCCTGCTCGACGCCGGCCTCGTCGAGCAGGACAAGGTCGTTCAGTACCTGCACAACGGGCCGGAGTACCTCGAAAGCGTGTTCGGCGCGTTCAAGGCCGGTCTCGCGACGGTGAACACGAACTATCGCTACACCGAGGACGAACTCGTCTACCTCTGGGACAACGCTGACGCCGCGGCGGTCGTGTTCCACGGCACCTTCTCCGAGCGGGTGGATGCCATCCGGTCGCGGGTGCCCCGCGTCCGTCTGTGGCTCCACGTCGACGACGGCACCGGCGCCGCCCCCGACTGGGCGGTGCCCTATACGCCAGTCGCCGAGTCAGTCCCCGGCCGGACGATCGCGCCGTGGGGTCGCAACGGCGACCATCTGCTCCTGCTCTACACCGGTGGCACGACCGGGATGCCCAAAGGGGTCATGTGGCGCCAGGACGATGTGATCGGCGCCCTCGAGGCGAACAACCGGCGGCGACTGCCCGCCGAACCCGACTCGACATCGGCGGCCGCACGTCTGAGGGGTCCCGGGCCGCGCGGACTTCCGGGCGCCCCGCTCATGCACGGGACCGGGTTCTTCAACGCCATGAGCACGTTGCTGATGGGAGGGTCGATCACCTCGCTCGTAGGGAGGAGTTTCGACCCGGTCGAACTCCTCGACACCATCGACCGCGAGGGGATCAACTCGATCTCGATCGTCGGCGACGCGTTCGCGCGACCGATCCTGTCGGCCCTCGACGAGCATCCCGATCGCTGGGACATCTCCAGCCTGCGCGTGATCGTTTCCTCGGGGGTGATGTGGTCCCAGACCACCAAGGAGGGGTTGCTCAGACACAACCCCCGACTCATCCTCCTCGACACCCTCGGTTCCAGCGAGGCGATCGGCATGGCGACCAACACCACCACCTCGGAGTCCTCCTCGGAGACCGCGACCTTCACCCTTGGCTCGGGAACGCGCGTGGTCACTGACGACGGCCGCGATGTCGTGCCCGGATCCGGTGAGCGTGGTCGCGTGGCGCTGCGTGGCCACATGCCACTCGGCTACTACAAGGACGAGGAGAAGTCGGCCGCGACCTTCCAGATGATCGACGGAACCAGGTACTCGATCCCAGGCGACTGGGCCGAGGTCGATGCCGACGGCACCGTCCGGCTCCTCGGACGCGGCAGCCAGTGCATCAACACCGGCGGCGAGAAGGTGTACCCCGAGGAGGTCGAGGAGGCGCTCAAGACCCACCCCTCGGTGCGCGATGCCGCGGTGGTGGCGCTGCCCGACGAGCGGTTCGGCCAGACCGTGTGCGCCCTCGTCGAGACCGAGGACGGCTCCCCTCCCGACCCCGATGCGCTCATCGACCACGTTCGGGACCGACTCGCCCGCTACAAGGCACCCCGCACGGTGCTCGGCGTGGAGACGGTCGGCCGAGCGGTGAACGGGAAGCTCGACTACCGCCGACTCGGTGAGGTCGCCCGCGAGCGCGTCGGCCTCGAGGGTGAGCCGTAGCACTCGGCTCATAGGCTCTCCGTGTGGGGCGGGAGACCATGGGGCGGGCCGACATCGAACCCGGTGTCCACGACATCGTCCTGTTCGACCTCGACGGGGTGCTCACGCCGACCGCGGAGATCCATCGGGTCGCCTGGGGAGCGCTCTTCGCCGAACATGACTTCACCGACGACGACTATCTCCGGCACATCGACGGCCGAGGTCGGTACGACGGCGTCAGGAGCTTCCTCGCCTCGCGGGGGTTGACGCTCGACGAGGGCGACCCATCAGACCCTCCCGGTGATTCGAGCGTGTGCGCCCTCGGCAACCGCAAGGACGCGCTGTTCCGCCAGATGCTGGAGCGAGACGGGGTCGCTCCCTACGCCGACGCCATCGGGCTCATCGACCGGCTGGAGCAGGCCGGTGTGCCGGCCGCCGTGGTGTCGTCGTCCCGGAATGCCCGTCCGGTGCTGCGGGCCGCGGGTTTGGCCCCGCGATTCGAGGTCGTCGTCGATGGTGTCGTGATCGCCGACGAGGGCATCGCCGGCAAACCGGACCCCGCCCCCTTTCTCCTGGCCGCCAATCTCGCCGGGGTGACGGCGGATCGCGCGCTGGTGATCGAGGACGCCGAGTCCGGGGTGTCAGCCGGTGCCGCGGGTGGTTTCGCGCTCGTCATCGGAGTCGATCGAGTGGACGCCCGCAAGGCGCTGCTCGCCGCCGGCGCCGACGTCGTCGTCGATGATCTCCATGAGGTGTCCGTTGGGAGTGGATCGTGACCGGACCGGTCCGACGCCCGACCGAACTCGACCGACACCGTTTCCCGGTCGACGAGTGGCGCCTCGTCGAGACCGAGTACGACCCGGGCGATCTCGGCCACACCGAGACGATCTTCGCCGCGGCCAACGGCTACCTCGGCCTTCGCTCGAACCCGCCGGAGGGACGTGACGCGCACTCCCATGGGACGTTTATCAACGGATTCCACGAGACCTGGCCGATCATGCATGCCGAGTCCGCACACGCCTTCGCTCGCACCGGTCAGACCATCGTCAACGTGCCCGATGCCAAGTTGATGAAGCTCTACGTCGACGACGAGCCGCTCCGTCTCGGTTCGGCGGACCTCGAGTCCTACGAGCGGTCGGTCGACTTCCGCTCCGGCATCGTCCGGCGCGATCTCGTCTGGCGGACACCGGCCGGCAAGCGGGTGCAGGTCTCCTCCTCGACGATGGCCAGCCTCACCCACCGGCACCTCGCGGTGCTCACCCTCGACGTGACCATGCTCGCCGGCAGCGCGCCCGTCGTCGTCTCGTCCCAACTCCTCAACCGCCAGGACGGCGAAGACGAGTACCACATCGAGTCGGCTGCCCTCGGGGAGGGAACCGATCCCCGGCAGTCTCGACGCTTCGGCCGGCGGGTCCTCGTGCCGAACGTCCAACGGAGCCTCGATGACGATGGGAACACGGGTGGCGGAGTAGTGCTCGGCCACCGATGCGCCGAGAGCCGCATGACGATCGCCAGCGCCTACCGGCACGAGGTCGACAGCGACGGGACGCCACTGCAGGCGACGGTCGAGGTGCGTCCCGATCACGCCAAGACGGTCCTCGCGACCTCCCTCGACGAGGGAGGTCGCCTCAGGGTCACCAAGTACGTCGCCTACCACACCTCGACCGGGGTGCCCTGCGAGGAACTCGCCGACCGCTGCGCCCGAACCCTCGAACGCGCTGTCGGCACCGGCCGCGACCGACTGGAGGCCGAACAACGCACCTGGCTCGACGAGTTCTGGACACGGAGCGATCTCGTCGTCGGTGACGATCCCGCCGCGCAGCAGTCGCTCCGGTGGAACCTGTTCCAACTGGCTCAGGCGAGCGCGGCGACCCAGGACGCGGGAATCGCCGCGAAGGGTGTCACCGCCGCCGGCTACGAGGGCCACTACTTCTGGGACACCGAGGTCTACGTGGTCCCCTTCCTCGCCCAGACCGATCCTGAGGCGGCGAGGCGACTCCTGCTGTTCCGGCACCGCCTCCTCGACGCCGCCCGCCGACGGGCCACCGAGTTGAGTCAACGGGGGGCGCTCTACCCCTGGCGGACGATCAACGGCGAGGAGGGATCCGCCTACTACGCCGCAGGCACCGCCCAGTACCACATCAACGCGGCAGTGGCATACGCCCTCGAGCGCTATGTCGAGACCTCCGGCGACACCGAGTTCCTGAGGAATGAGGGCGCCGAGATCCTCGTGGAGACCGCGCGACTGTGGGAGGACCTCGGCTTCTACGCCCCCGAGGACCGCTCCACCGACAGAGGTCGGTTCCACATCCACCGCGTGACTGGTCCCGATGAGTACACGACGGTGGTCAACGACAACCTGTACACGAACGTCATGGCGCGGTTCAACCTCCGATTCGCGGCCCGCACGGTCCGCGAGATCCGGGCCGAGGACGCCATGGCCTACGAGCGACTGGCGCGGGCGACCGGTCTGGCCGATGGCGAGGTGGACGCGTGGGATCGGGCGGCGGACGAGATGTACCTGCCCTTCGACGCCCACCTCGGCATCCACCCGCAGGACGAGGCCTTCCTCGACCTCGAGCCGTGGGACTTCGCCGGGACCCCAGCGGAGCAGTACCCACTCTTGCTCAACTTCCACCCGCTGGTCATCTACCGGCACCAGGTGCTGAAACAGGCCGACGTGGTTCTCGCGATGTACCTGCGCGGGGAGCACTTCGACCTCGACACGAAGCGGCGCAACTTCGACTACTACGACCCCATCACCACCGGTGACTCCTCGCTGTCGGCCTGCGTGCAGTCGATCATGGCGGCCACCGTGGGCCGCGACGACCTCGCTCACCGGTATCTGGCGGAGTCACTCACCCTCGACCTCGTCGACTCCCATGGCAACACGAGCGACGGGGTGCACGTCGCGAACGCCGGCGGTGTCTGGGCCGCCGTGGTCCACGGTCTGGCCGGGGTGAGGACACGGCACCGGTTCCGACAAGGGCGCGGCCGAGCGCGTCGTCGACGAGATCCGCGCCCTCGGCGGCGAAGCGGTCGCCGACACCAACTCGGTCTCCACACCCGAGGGTGGCGAGGCGATCGTCGCCACCGCTGTCGAGGCCTTCGGGACGGTCGACATCGTCATCAACAACGCCGGCATCCTCCGCGACAAGGCGTTCCACAACATGGATCCGGCCATGTACGACGCCGTCCTCGAGGTGCACCTGCGCGGGGCGCTCAACCTCACCCAACCGGCCTTCAAGATCATGCGTGACAAGGGCTACGGGCGCATCGTGTCGACCTCGTCCGGGGCCGGTGTCTTCGGCAACTTCGGGCAGGCCAACTACGGCGCCGCCAAGATGGGCCTCGTCGGGCTCACCCGGGTCCTCGCGGTCGAGGGAGCGCGCAACAACATCCGCGCGAACGCCATCGCACCGATCGCCCTCACCCGGATGACCGAGGACCTGCTCGGAGACCTCGGCCAGAAGCTGCAGCCCGAGTTCGTTGCCCCGCTCGTCACCTACCTCGCGCACGAGAGCTGCGAGGCGTCGGGACGCCTCTTCTCGGTCGGCGGCGGTCGCGTCGCCGAGGTCTTCATCGGCGAGTGCGATGGCTTCACCTCGGCCACGCTGAGCCCCGAGGAGATCCGCGACAACTGGGGCCAGATCACCGACCGCGAGGGATACACCGTGCCCGCCCACATGGGTGACGAGACCGCGCTCTTCGTGCGCGCGCTCTCCTGACCGTCGGTCGACTCCCGTGAGCGTCCTCGCCGCGCGCACCTCGATCATCGAGGGCTCCGACGGTGTGACGCTGGCCGTGTACGACTTCGGCGGCGCAGGCGACACGCTCGTGGTCTCGCACGCCACGGGTTTCCACGGGCGCTGCTACCTCGACATGATCGGGTCGTTCCTGGAGCGCTTCCGTGTGGTCACCTTCGACTATCGCGGTCACGGATCCTCCTCGGAGCCGAATACCCGGCTTCGGGACTGGAGCGGTTTCGCCGACGACCTGCGGCGCGTCTGCCGCCATGTCAGCCCCGACACCCCAGTCCGGGTGTTCGGTCACTCGATGGGTGGCGCTGCCACGGTCATGCTCGCCGAGATCGATCCCGGTGCGGTGGCGAACGCGGTGCTGTTCGAACCGATCACCCCTCCACCGTTGTCCGGCCTCGACCCCGAATCGCTCCCGATCGTGATGGGAGCCCGGCGTCGACGGGCGGTGTTCCCTGATGTGGCATCGGCCATCGACAACTACGGATCAAAGCCCCCGCTGTCGGTCATGACGCCGTCGACGTTGCGCGCCTACGTCGAGTTCGGTACCCGACCCACCGATGAGGGCGTCGAGCTTCGTTGCCGACCTGATTTCGAGGGAGATGTGTTCGTCGGCGCTCATGCCCTCGACGTGTGGTCACGGCTCGAGGGCATTCCGCTGCCCTGCCTCGTGCTCGCCGGCGCC
>RGGX01000271.1 GCA_010024485.1 Actinomycetota bacterium
ACATCGCCCTGGGTGGCGCGGTGGCGGGCCTGAACGGCGAGCGCGAGATCAAGGAGCACCACACCACCGCCTACTACGCGGCGAAGGACAAGTGCGGAGTTGAGGAGATCTCGGCCGATGAGCACGCGAGCCAGACGGTCGCGGGGAAGGCGAGCTCGGCCGCGGAGATCTTCCTGACCGAGTCGGGCTCCATCGAGTTCCAGATGCCCGGCGACTCCGCGCGCCGGAGCGATGCGCTGCAACTCCCGCGCTCGAATCCCAACAACCTGCTCATGCGCAACGAGTCGTCCGAGCCGCGACGGTTCGTCATCGATCTGGCCGACGGCTACGAGGGCTCGCCTCCTCGGATGTGCACCCAGATCATCGAGGAGGGCGGTGTGCAGTTGCTGACCGTCAAGTTCGCGGTGCCGAGCTTCGCCCCCGAGGTCGAGGCCATCGGCGGTTACCGCTTCACGGTGCCTGGAGTCGACTCCGCCGCCCTCGAGGTGATCGTGCCATGAGTCATGTCCGCTTCGCTCGGCACCATGTCCGGACCAACCTTATGATGTCCTCTGTGATGACCCCCCGTCGTCTCCTCCCGCTCGGCGTCGTCGGCGCGCTCGGCCTGTCGGCCTGCGCCTCCGATGCCCCCCAAGACACGTGGAAGCCCGCGGGTGAGAACGCCCAGAAGATCCACGATCTCCAGTGGCCGATCTTCATGGTGGCCGGGGTCGTCGGTGTGATCGTTCTGGCGTTCATCGCGTTCATCGTGATGAAGTTCCGCGACCGCGGCCAGGCGATGCCAGAGCAGACCCATGGCAAGGCCTGGCTCGAGTACTTGTTCATCGCCATCCCGGCGGTGATCCTCACCACGATCGCGATCCCGACCGTCGGCGTCGTGATGGCCCTCGCCGACACCGATGACACCGAGTGCATCATCAACGTGACCGGCCAGCAGTGGTGGTGGGAGTACGACTACCCGGTCTCGGCCGACGGCACGATCTGCGGGTTCACCCCCTCGACGGCGGAGGCCTCCCCGATCATCACCTCCGGTCAGGTCGTCATCCCGACCGGGACCAAGGTGCTGCTCAGGGGCACCAGCCGCGACGTCATCCACAGCTATTGGATCCCGCGCCTCAACGGCAAGCGGGACATGGTGCCGGGTCGCGTCCACTACCTCCGCCTGCAGTCGGACACCCCGGGTATCTACGCGGGTCAGTGCACCGAGTTCTGTGGCCTGTCCCACGCCAACATGCGCATGGAGACCATCGCCCTCGAACCGGCGGACTTCCAGCGTTGGCTCGACAACGAGCTCGAGCCATACGCGGCTCCCGCCGAGGGGTCGCTGGCTGCTGAGGGCGAGGCGACCTACATCGCGCAGTGCGCCCGCTGCCATCAGGTGAACGGTCTGGTGGACGACCGGGGTACCGACGACCCGTCGGACGACACCCTGGTGGTGTCCTACCCCGATCAGTTCGTGTACAGCGGTGCTGCTCCCAACCTGACCAATCTGATGGGCCGCAACACCTTCGCGGGTGCCACCTACGACCTGTTGACCGACGAGTGCCGCGCCGACGTCTGGGAGGCCGACCCGTCGCAGTTCGGTGATC
>RGGX01000272.1 GCA_010024485.1 Actinomycetota bacterium
TCGACCTGCTCGGCGACGACCAGGCGGCGGCTGCGGGCGAGGAGCGCGGCCGGGGAGGGCCGTGGGGGTCGGTTGAAGACCGCGACGATCGGGTGGGGCATGCCGAGACCGGTCACCAGTCGGCGTATCTCGTCACCGCCGATGAACACATCGGAGCCGAGTCGCTCCGCGACCGCAGGGATGCGATCGGCGTCGGCGAGGGCGGCCACCGGCTCACAGCCCGCCTCGAGGGCGCGGGTGACGACCAGGTCGCCCTCGGCGAGGAACATCCCCGCCCCCGCGTCGTCGCGCTTGTCGGCGCGGGTGGTGAGCCCGCGTTCACGGAGTCGGAAGACGGCGAGACGCTCGTCGTCGACCGAGTCGATCCTGATGAACGCCACCGACCGACCCCGGTCAGAAGTGGTACGGGAAGGGCGACCAGTCGGGTGGGCGCTTCTCGAGGAAGGCGTCGCGACCCTCCGCTCCCTCGTCGGTGCCGTAGGCGAGGCGGGTGGCCTCCCCGGCGAACACCTGCTGGCCGACGAGACCATCATCGACGAGGTTGAAGGCGAACTTCAGCATGCGCTGGGCGGTCGGACTCTTCGCGCAGATCACCTCAGCCCACTCAAGGGCGACGGCCTCGAGGCGCGCGTGATCGACCACCTCGTTGACCGCGCCCATCTGGTGCATCTGCTCCGCGGTGTACTCGCGACCGAGGAAGAAGATCTCCCGCGCGAACTTCTGCCCGACCATCTTGGCGAGGTAGGCCGAGCCGTAGCCACCGTCGAAGGAGGCGACATCGGCGTCGGTCTGCTTGAACCGGGCGTGCTCCCGGCTGGCGAGCGTCAGGTCGCAGACGACGTGCAGGCTGTGACCCCCGCCGGCGGCCCACCCGGGCACCACGCAGATGACCACCTTGGGCATGAACCGGATGAGGCGCTGCACCTCGAGGATGTGCAGGCGTCCGGATCGGGCCGGGTCGACCGTGTCGGCGGTATCGCCCGTGGCGTACTGATACCCCGACCGTCCCCGGATGCGCTGATCGCCACCCGAGCAGAACGCCCAGCCGCCGTCGCGCGGTGACGGCCCATTGCCGGTCAGGATGACGCAGCCCACGTCGCTCGACATGCGGGCGTGATCGAGGGCCCGGTAGAGCTCGTCCACCGTGTGGGGTCGGAAGGCGTTGCGAATGTCGGGCCGGTCGAAGGCGATGCGCACCGCGCCGGTCGACCGCGCCCGGTGGTAGGTGATGTCGGTGAAGTCGAAGCCGGGCACGACCTCCCAGGCATCGGGGTCGAACGTCTCGGAGACTCCGGGTAGCGCGCTCATGACGACATGTTGGCCGGTTCGCCGGCCGGCGACGCGGTCGTGCCGGTCTCGAGCCGGCAGGAGTCGGCGCTGCGGAGCCGGCGCCGGAGGGCCTCAGCGAGGAGGATGACGGAGGCGGCAGCCAACCAGGGCTGGGTGGGGGCGAACCAGTCGAGGGCGCCGGTGGTACCGAGGGCGAGCACGACCAACTTGTTGCACACCGGGCAGCCGATCGCGAAGAAGGTGAGCAGACCGCCGAGGCCCGCCACGCGCTCCTTCGTCGGATCGTCGGTCGTCGG
>RGGX01000273.1 GCA_010024485.1 Actinomycetota bacterium
CATGACCGGTACCGCCGAACTCGCCGATGTCGTGCTGCCGGGCAGCGCCTCGTGGTGCGAGTCCGACGGCACGGTGACCAACTCCGAGCGACGCGTCCAGAGGGTCCGCAAGGCGATCAACCCCCCGGGTGACGCCCGCGACGACATCGACATCCTCCTCGGTCTCGCGGCGCGCCTCGGGCATGACTGGAATTACGCCGACCACGAGGAGATCTGGGACGAGCTGCGGACGCTCTCCCCCATGCACGCCGGCATGCCCTGGTGGCGTCTCGAGGAACTCGGCGGCATCCAGTGGCCCTGCTACTCCGAGGACACCCTCGAGCCGCCGTACCTGCACGGGCGGCTCTGGGCCGAGGATCCCGTCGACCGTGGCCGAGCGGCCCCCTTCGCCGTGGTCATCGACGAACCGCCGGTCGAGTCGGTCGACGATGAGTTCCCACTCCGCCTCACGACCGGTCGACGCCTCGACTCGTACAACACCGGAGTCCAGTCCGGTGGGTTCTCCTCCCCCAACCGCAACGGGGAGACCATCGATCTCTCCCCCGGTGACGCCGACCGACTCGGGGTCGCCGATGGAGAGGTCGTCCGGGTCAGTTCGCGCCGTGGCGCGGTCGAGGCCCCGGTGCGCATCGACCGGGGCCTCCGCGAGGGTCTCGTGTTCATGACCTTCCACTTCCCCGACGAGGTCGACGTCAACCGACTCACGATCGACGCGGTCGACCCTCGCTCGGGAACCGCCGAGTTCAAGGCGGCAGCCGTGCGGATCGATCCCATTCCGAGCGCGACGGCGAGCTGAGCGGCGATGGAGGCGATCAAGAGGACTATCGAAGCGACCGCCGAGGAGCGCGAGGCGGTCGCCACCGTCCTCGGGCCCGGCGACGATCGCCTCGGGCGGGACGCCATCGCCGGCCACGTCGTCCGCGGCCAGCGTCATCTGCTCCTGCCGACCCTCCACGCGCTGAACGACCGGATCGGATGGATCAGCCCCGCGGCGATCGACCACCTCGCGGTCCGCATCGGGGCATCCCCCGCGGAGATCCACGCCGTCGCGAGCTTCTACGGTCTGTTCTCGCTCACCCCGCGCGAGCCGGTCCAACGACACGTCTGCATCGATCTCGCCTGTCGGGCCGCCGGTGGTCCGACCGAGAGCACCCTCGCCGACGACGAGCACGCGGCCCCCTGCCTCGGTCTGTGCGACCGGGCGCCGGCGGCGATCACCATCGGAGGCCCCAACGACGAGCCCGATCCGGCATCCGCGGCGATCGACCGCACCGAGGACGACGTCCTCCTCGCCCGGGTCGGAGGCGATCCGCTCGATCTCGACGCCTACACCGCCGCCGGCGGGTTCACCGCCCTCGCGCGAGCGCGCGACCTGGGACCCGAGGGGATCATCGCCGCTGTCGAGTCCTCCGGGTTGACCGGGCGTGGCGGCGCCGGATTCCCGACGGCCCGCAAGTGGGAGGCGGTGCGAACCCAGCCCGTGACCCCCCACCACCTGATCTGCAACGCGGATGAGTCCGAACCCGGAACGTTCAAAGACCGAACGCTCATCGAGAACG
>RGGX01000274.1 GCA_010024485.1 Actinomycetota bacterium
TCGAGACCTGGCTCGACGACCGCCTCGTCGGCGGTCTCTACGGGGTTCGCATCGGCGGGTTCTTCGCCGGCGAGTCGATGTTCCATCGCGAGACCGATGCGTCCAAGGTCGCGCTCGTGCACCTCGTTCGATGGTTGAACGAGACCGGTGGCACACTTCTCGACGTGCAGTGGTCCACCGAGCATCTGGTGTCTCTCGGCGCGGTCGACCTCGACCGGGCCGACTACCTCGACCTGTTGCACGAGGCCGTCGTGGCGGAGGTCGACCATGGCGGGTGACCGCACTCCCGACCGTCCCTGGATGATGCGAACGTATTCAGGGCACTCGACGGCCGAGCGCTCCAATGAGCTGTACCGCACCAACCTCGCCAAGGGCCAGACGGGGCTCTCCATCGCCTTCGACCTGCCCACCCAGACGGGTTACGACCCCGATCACGAGCTCGCGTCGGGGGAGGTCGGCAAGGTCGGTGTGCCGGTGGCGCATCTCGGCAACATGCGGACGCTTCTCGCCGGCATCCCGCCGGGCGAGATGAACACGTCGATGACGATCAACGCAACAGCGGCCTGGCTGCTCGCGCTCTTCGTCGCCAACGCCGAGGAACAGGGTGTGGAGTCGACGGCACTGCGTGGCACGACCCAGAACGACATCGTGAAGGAGTACCTGAGCCGAGGGACGTACATCTTCCCCCCGGAGCCCTCGCGACGGCTGATCGTCGACATGATCATCTGGTGCCACGAGCACGCCCCGCTGTGGAACCCGATGAACGTCTGCTCGTATCACCTGCAGGAGGCCGGGGCCACACCGGTTCAGGAGATCGCCTACGCGATGGCCACGGCCATCGATGTCCTCGATGCCGTGCGCGACTCGGGGCGCATCCCCGAGGATCGGTTCGCCGAGGTCTTCGGTTCGATCTCGTTCTTCGTGAACGCCGGGATCCGGTTCGTGGAGGAGATCTGCAAGCTCCGCGCGATGACCGAGATGTGGGAGTCGATCGGCCGCAAGCGTTACGGCATCACCGACGACAAGGCGCTCCGCTTCCGCTACGGCGTGCAGGTGAACAGCCTCGGCCTCACCGAGGTGCAACCCGAGAACAACGTGCAGAGGATCGTGCTCGAGATGCTCGCGGTGACGCTCTCCAAACGGGCGAGGGCGCGGTCGGTCCAGTTGCCGGCCTGGAACGAGGCGCTCGGCCTGCCGACACCCTGGGATCAGCAGTGGTCTCTCCGGATGCAACAGGTCCTCGCTTTCGAGACCGACCTGCTCGAGCACGAGGACATCTTCGATGGGTCGCATGTGATCGAGGAGATGACGTCGAGGCTGCGCGCCGAGGCCCAGGCCGAGTTGGATGAGGTGCTCGACCTCGGTGGAGCGTTCTCCGCGATCGACACGCTCAAGTCGCGGTTGGTGAGCTCGATGGCGGAGCGGACGCGACGGATCGCATCGAGTGATCAGGTGGTGGTCGGTGTGAACCGGTTCACCGAGAGCGAGACGGGTCCGCTCGGCGGCTCGGAGTCGATCCTCCGGGTCGACCCGGAG
>RGGX01000275.1 GCA_010024485.1 Actinomycetota bacterium
GATCCGGTGATCGGGCGCGACGACGAGATCAGACGGGTCATCCAGGTCCTCAGTCGACGCACCAAGAACAACCCCGTCCTGATCGGGGAACCCGGGGTCGGCAAGACCGCCATCGTCGAGGGGCTCGCCCGACGCATCGCCGACGGCGACGTCCCCGAGGGCCTCAAGGGCAAACGGCTCATCTCCCTCGATGTCGGCTCCATGCTCGCTGGGGCCAAGTACCGCGGCGAGTTCGAGGAACGGCTGAAGGCGGTGCTCAAGGAGATCACCGACTCGGCCGGCGAGGTCATCACCTTCGTCGACGAGCTCCACACCATCGTCGGCGCCGGAGGCGCCGAGGGCGCGATGGACGCCGGCAACATGATCAAGCCGATGCTCGCCCGCGGTGAGCTGCACATGATCGGGGCGACCACCCTCGACGAATACCGCAAGTACGTCGAGAAGGACCCCGCCCTCGAGCGCCGCTTCCAGCAGGTCTACGTAGGCGAGCCGACCGTCGAGGACACCGTCGGCATCCTCCGCGGACTCAAGGAGCGATACGAGGTCCACCACGGTGTCCGCATCCAGGACTCGGCCCTCGTCTCCGCCGCGGTGCTCTCCAACCGCTACCTCACCAACCGTTTCCTCCCCGACAAGGCCATCGACCTCGTCGACGAGGCGGCATCCAAGTTGCGCATCGAGATCGACTCGATGCCGACCGAGATCGACATCGTCCAACGCCGGATCCTCCAACTCGAGATCGAACAGGTCGCCCTCGAGAAGGAGACCGACACCGCCTCCCGCGAGCGCCTCGACACCCTCCACGGCGAGCTGGCCGCGCTCAACGCCGAGAGCGCCGCGATGCGCCAACGCTGGGACGCCGAGAAGCAGGCCATCGACGCCATCCGGAACCTCAAGGAGGAACTCGAGCACCTCCGCTCCCAACTCGACCGCGAGACCGACCTCAACGTCGCCGCCGAGATCCGCTACGGGCGCGTCCCCGAACTCGAGCGACGGGTGGAGGAGGCGACCGGTCACCTCGACGCCCTCCAGGGTGAGAGCCGCATGCTGAAGGAGGAGGTCGACGCCGAGGACATCGCCGAGGTCGTCGCCAAGTGGACCGGGGTGCCGATGACCCGCCTGCTCGAGAGCGAGATGGCCAAGCTCATCCACCTCGAGGAGTCGCTGCACCAGCGAGTCATCGGCCAGGACGACGCGGTCACCGCGGTCGCCAACGCCGTGCGCCGCTCCCGGGCCGGGCTCTCCGACCCCAACCGACCGATCGGCTCGTTCATGTTCCTCGGTCCGACCGGCGTCGGCAAGACCGAGTTGGCGCGCGCCCTCGCCGAGTTCCTCTTCGACGATGACCGGGCCATGGTCCGCATCGACATGGGCGAGTACATGGAGAAGCACTCGGTGTCTCGACTCATCGGCGCGCCCCCCGGATACGTCGGGTACGACGAGGGTGGTCAGCTCACCGAGGCGGTCCGGCGTCGCCCGTACTCGGTCATCCTGCTCGACGAGATCGAGAAGGCCCATCCCGACGTCTTCA
>RGGX01000276.1 GCA_010024485.1 Actinomycetota bacterium
ACGATGATCACATGATCAGGCGCGCGGCTCTCGCCGCTCCCGTCGCACTCGCGGTGACGGTGCTCGGTGTTGGGTGCGCCACCGATGACGCGGCGGTGTCCCCGACGGTCGCGCCCATCCAGCCGACCTCGTACGTCGTCAAGGAGCTGGTCACCACGACCACGACCACCCTTCCCCCGACGACCACCACGATCCTGGGGCAGTTGCTCGAGCCGATCGAGTACATCATCGTGTCCGGTGACAACCCGTCGCGGGTGGCCGAGCGATTCAGCATCTCGATCCAGCAGTTGGCCGAGGCCAACGCGACCAATCCCGTCTACACCAACTTCCTCCTCGGTGGCACCCTCATCATCCCGCCCGGGGCGGTGCTCCCGGAGGCTGCTGCTGCCGCCGCTGCGACCGGCGGCGCCGCGGTCGCCGCGAACTGCACCTTCGAACAGCATGAGGTGGTCGCCGGCGACAATCCGACGGTGGTCGCCCGCAAGTACGAGATCACCATTGAGGCGTTGGCTCGGGCGAACGCGACCAACCCGGTCTACTCGAGCTTCATCATCGGCGGGTCGCTGATCATCCCCGTCGGCGACTGCTGACCGACGGTCAGTCGGAGCGGCGACCGAGATCGGGCCAGGCGCGCGCCCTCGCGCTCCTGCCGCCGACACCGCGGCGCCGGAACTCGGTGAGGGCCCAGGCGCGGCGCCACGTTGAGGCGCTCGGCCCGTGGAGTCCGGTGGAGTCACCGGAGGCGGCCATGCGGGCCGCTGACCAGAAGTCGCCGTTCGCCTCGAGCGCCAGACGGTTCACGGCCTGCTCGATCCGTTCGTTGAATCGGCGGGTGTTCTCTCCCTCGGCCGGTTGCATCGGTCGGCCGAAGACCACCCGTGTACGGCCCGGGCGCAGGCGCGAGGCGCCCTTGCCGAAGATCGCCCCGGTCCCGTCGATGTAGACGGGCACGACCGCGGCGCCGGTGCGGGCGGAGAGATAAGCGGCACCACCCCGGAAGGACTGCCCCCACCCATCGGGGGAGCGACCTCCCTCTGGGTAGATGAGCAGACTCGATCCGCCCTCGACCAGTTCGCGGAAACGATCGCTCGACCGCCGGTTGGTGACCTCGCGGTCGATGGGGATGGCATTGAGCGCGAGGGCTGACAGCGCGGCCTTCCACCGCTGGTCGAAGAAGTAGTCGGCGGCCGCGGCGACGACGAGGTGCTCGCGCCAGGGATTCGGTACGACCGAGCTCATCAGCAGGGTGTCGAGGTGGCTGTGATGGTTCGGCGCGAAGATGAGGGGAGGGCTGGGGTCGAGCTCCGCCAGGTCGCTGAGACGATCGACACCGTCGACGCTCGGCCGAGCGACGAGCATCGTGGCGAGCCGGAGGGGTCCCCGGGTGATGACCCGCCTGACGCCGCTGGCGAGAGGTCGGCGGGCCCAGTCGGTGTCGTACTCGGCCCCGAGATCGTCGGGGGTCTCCGGGACCTCGACTCCGGTCGGCACCGGAGGGGGCAGCAGGGGGAATCCACGTCTCCCGAGAGG
>RGGX01000277.1 GCA_010024485.1 Actinomycetota bacterium
GAGGACCGCTTGGCCCGTCGCACCGCCGAGGGTGTGGCGATCTTGCCCCACGGCTTCCCTGAGGCCTGGCTCGGTCATCCGATCGAGGTGCACGATCTCGCGGTCGGACCGGAGGCGCGCCTGTCGTTCGCGGTCCGGTGGCATGGTGATCGGCCCGCGGTGCTCTGGGAGCAGAGGGGGAGCGCGCCGCTCTCCTCGGGTGCCGACCCGTCCTGGTCGACGGCGGAACCCTCGGGCGAGACCCTCTGGGCCGCCCCGTTCACCGGTGACCTAGGGTGAGCGCGTGTCGAGCGAGCACAGCCCACTGCGTCTCACTGAATGGACCTCGTGCGGTGGATGCGCCGCCAAGTGGGGGGCCTCGTTGCTCGCCGACCTCGTCGCCGAGTTCCCGGCTCCGGCTGACGACTCGCTGCTGATCGGGCTCGCTCCCTTCGATGACGCCGCGGTCTACCGGGTGAGCGACCGGCTGGCTCTGGTCTCGACCACCGACTTCTTCCCGCCCCTCGTCGACGATCCGTCGGACTTCGGCGCGATCGCGGCGGCGAACGCGTGCAGCGACATCTTCGCGATGGGAGCTCAGGTGGTGATGGCTGTCAATGTCGCGGCGTTCCCCGAGCACTTCCCGCACGACGCCATCGCTGAGATCTTCGCGGCCGGGGCCGCCGTGGTGGCCGAGGCCGGTGGAACGGTCGCTGGAGGCCACACCATCAGGAATCCGGAGCCGATCTACGGGCTCGCCGTGCAGGGAGTGGTCGACCCCGATCGGGCGCTGCGCAAGTCGGGTGCTCGGCCTGGTGACGTCGCCGTGCTCTCCAAGCCGATCGGGACCGGTCTGGCGCTCGCGGCAGGTTCTGAAGACGACCGAGCCGTGGCCATCGCCGGGATGCGAGCGATCAATCGCGCGGCCGCTGAGCGGCTGGTCGGTGCCGGTGACGCAGTCGGCGGTGCCACCGATGTCACGGGATACGGCCTGGCCGGTCACGGTTGGGAGATGGCTGAGCGGAGCGGGCTACGGCTCGTGGTCGACACGTCGGGGCTTCGGGCCTACCCGGGTGCTCTCAAGGCAGCGGAGCGGGGCGCCCGCACGGGCGGGGATCCAAGGAACCGCGACTATGTCGCCGGCGCTCTCGACTCGAGCGCCGAGTCGGGCCCGGAGGCGCTGTGCTTCGACCCGCAGACCTCGGGGGGCCTGCTCGCCGCCGTCACCCCTGACCTCGCCGACGATCTCGTCGCCGACGGCTGGTGGCGGGTAGGCGTGTTCGAGGACGCAGAACCGGGCCTCGTCCTCCGCTGATGGCCCGACGCGACGCGGGAACCGGCATCGAGGAACCGATCTGGGACGAGGGGCGTGTCGTCGTCGGCCTCGACGAAGTAGGGAAGGGCTCGTGGGCCGGACCCCTCATGGTGGGAGCCGTCGTGATTCCGGTCGGTGGGTGTATGAGCGGGGTCCGTGACTCCAAGGCGATGACCGAGCGGGCGCGCGAGGCGATCTTCGAGGACCTCGCCGACTGGTGCGCCGCCTGGTCGAT
>RGGX01000278.1 GCA_010024485.1 Actinomycetota bacterium
CTCGAGTCGCTCCCGTTCCGAGTCGTCGAGGGTGATCGAGAGCGCGGCCACCGCGTCGTTGAGGTGGTGGGGCTTCGTCGCCCCGACGATCGGTGATGAGACAACCGGGTTCGCGAGCACCCAGGCCAAAGCGACGCTCGCCATCGAGGCACCGCGCTCCTCGGCGATCGCGGCCACCTCCTCGACGATTCGTCGGTCGTCGTCGCGGTAGAGCGTTCCGCCGAACTGGTCGGTCGCTGATCGCTCGGTGGCCTCATCCCACGGTCGCGCCAACCGTCCGCGGGCGAGAGGGCTCCACGGAATGACTCCGACGCCTTGATCAGCGCAGAGCGGAAGCATCTCGCGCTCCTCCTCTCGGTTCAGCAGGTTGTAGTGGTCCTGCATGGCGACGAACGGGGTCCATCCGTTCTCGGCCGCGACGTGTTGGGCCTTGGCGAACTGCCATGCCCACATCGACGAGGCACCCAGATAGAGCGCCTTGCCAGCGCGCACCACATCGTTGAGGGCCTCCATCGTCTCCTCGATCGGGGTTCGGGGATCCCAGCGGTGGATCTGGTAGAGGTCGACGTGATCGGTGCCAAGGCGACGAAGGCTGTCATCGATCGCGGTCATGATCGCCCGCCTCGACAGTCCAGCGCCGTTCGGGCCGTCGTGCATACGTCCGTGCACCTTGGTCGCGATGACCACCTGTTCGCGAGAGGTGAGCGAGTTGATCGCGCGGCCGAGGTATTCCTCGCTGGTCCCGAGCGAGTAGACGTTCGCGGTGTCGAAGAAGTTGATGCCGAGGTCGAGCGCCTGAGCGAAGAACGGCCGCGAGGAGTCCTCATCGAGCGACCACGGGTGGGTGCCACGCCCGGGCTCGCCGTAGCTCATGCATCCGAGACAGATCCTCGACACCTCCATGCCGGTCGATCCCAGTCGTGTGTATTTCATCGGCTTCCCCTCAACCTCAGTGATTTGACGCCCATCTCCGCGGGTCGCTATCACCGCGAAGGAGCAGGCCGACCCGACGGTACTGCTCGAGCTTCTCGTCGATGATCTCGACGAGAAGGTCAGCATCCTCGGCCGAGCCCTCGAGCGATCGATCGTCGACCGTGATCTCAAGTTTCTCGGAGCCGAGCGCGGACAGCGCTGCGGTGAGGAGCTCCGTCCGTCCATGCTCGCCATCGAGGAGCGGCAAGAGGACATGGTCGAGTCGGTCGAGCGCGAGGTGATCGTGACGGGAGGTGGTGGCATAGGCGCGAGCAGCCGACGCCTGCCGCCGCACGAGACGCGAGGTGATCGGCCGGTCCTCAATGAGGTGCGTCGTTCCTCGATCTACTCGACCGGCATCGACTCGCCCGTGGAGCACGAGGGCTTCCATCGCGTGATGAACCTCCTCGATGAGATCGGGGTCCACCGTTCGCCCGAGTCGCTCGGCGACGAGGCGGGTGAGTCGCTCGAGGTCCTGACCGACGGGCCTCATCTCGCTCATGATCCACAGCGCCACGGTCACGACGGGGTCATCGGAGGAGA
>RGGX01000279.1 GCA_010024485.1 Actinomycetota bacterium
CGTCTCACCATCAGCGCGATCATGAAGACGACGACGTTGGCGAGGGCCATCGACCCACCCGCGGCTGACCGGTGGTGGTAGCTCACCAGCAGGCCGACGATCGACGCGCCGCAGCCGATCAGCACCGCCAGCGCCATGATGCTCACCACCCGCCGCGCCAACAGCGACGCGGTCGCCGGAGGCGCGATCAGGAAGGCGAACACGAGCAGACTGCCGACGGTCTCGAACGAGGCGACGATGGCGAGAGCCACCAGAATGAGTAAGCCCACGTGGGTCGCTCGCGGACGCAGTCCGCCGAGGCGGGCCTGCACCGGATCGAAGGTGCCGACGAGTAGCGCCCGGTGACCGACCGCGACGCCGAGGAGGACCACGGCTGTCACGACCGAGAGGCGGATCAGGTCATTCGAGTCGACCGCGCTGATCGATCCGAAGAGGAATCGGGTGAGGTCGCCGGTCCCGGCGCTGGTCGACATGATCACGACCGCCAGGGCGAGGAAGCCGACGAACAGCACGCCGATGGAGGCGTCGTCGGGCAGGGGAGAGCTCTGGCGGATGAGACCCACCCCGCCGACCATGACGAGGGCGGCGATGATCGCCCCGATGGAGGTGTCGATGCCGACCACCCATGCGAGGGCGATTCCCGGGAGCACACCGTGCGCGAGGGCATCCCCGAGGAAGGCGAGCCCTCTCAGCACGACCCAGGTGCCGATGACCGATGTGCAGGCGACGGCGAGCACGGTGGCGGCGAGCGCCTCTCGCATGAAGGTGTTGTCGGTGAAGGGTTCCACCCACCAGGCAATCGGATCCGTCAGCCAGCCCATGAGAACCTCGGGTCGGATGCCGTCATGGGGACCACGCTAGGCCCGCGAGCGGGCCGGATCAGCCGAGGGCCTCGGCGATTACCTGCGTGTTGCGTCGCATGAACGTGATGTAGGAGTCGTTCGAGTCGCGGAGGCTCCCGCTGTCGAGGGTTGCCACGCTCACGCCGGGTAGAACTTCGGCGAGGGCGTTCGCCTCGGTGTCGGCGGCCTGATACTCCGCGAAGATCGCAGGGATGTCGAGCTCCTCGATGATCGCGGCGAGATCGGCGAGATCAGCGGGGTTGGTCTCGGCGAGGCTGCTGAGCGACGGGATGACGGTTCCGACGACTTCGAAGTCGTAGCGGGCCGCGAAGTATCCGAAGGCATCGTGGTTGGTCACGAGGTAGCGGGCGTCATCGGGAATCGCTGACAGGGTGGCGCGGATCTCGGTGTCGAGAGCCTCGAGCTCGTCGATGTAGTCCTGACCGCAGGCCCGCACCGAGGTGTCGGCGCCAGCGGCGATCGCGGCCTCGACGATGGTCGGCACCACATCGGCGACGGTGAGCGGGTCGAACCAGATGTGTGGATCGCCACCCGAGTGATCGTGTTCGTCGTGATCCTCTGACTCGTGGTCGTCGTGGTTCTCTGACTCGTGGTCGTCGTGGTTCTCTGACTCGTGGTCGTCGTGGTTCTCTGACTCGTGG
>RGGX01000280.1 GCA_010024485.1 Actinomycetota bacterium
GACCGGATCAACTTCGCGTATCTGTCGACGCCAGGGTCGCCAGACGAAGGCCGCGGAGGCTCCGACGAGCAGCCCACTCGCCCGGGTCGGCGTCGACAGATACGCGAAGTTGATCCGGTCGGCACCCGAGACCGGCCAGCCCATCGGCGTCGACCCACCGCGCACCACCCACCAGGCCAGCAGGTAGGCCGCGACCGCCCCCGCGAGCACCAGCGCAGTCCGGCGACGCGCGGAGCGGGTGCGTCGGAGAAGCCACATCAATGCGAGCGGCCAGAGCACATACCACTGCTCCTCCACCGCGAGGCTCCACAGGTGTCGCAGCAGTGGAGGGTCCCCGGCGGCGAAGTAGGGGACGTCACCGACGACCTGCCCCCAGTTGGCCAGATACCCGACCGCCCAGGGCAGATCGCGACGCATCTGACTCGCCTGCTCCGGGGACCCCCAGAGGAGAACCCACACCGAGGTGACCGCCAGCACGAGAAACAACGCCGGCAGCAGCCGACGCGCCCGACGAACCCAGAATGAACGGAGCGACACCCCGGCCGAGCGCTCATGCTCCTCGAGCAGCAGGGTGGTGATCAGATAGCCCGACACCACGAAGAAGACCTCGACACCGAGGAACCCGCCGTGGAGACCGCCGAATCCAGCGTGATAGGCGATGACGGCCAGGACCGAGACACCCCGCAGACCGTCCAGCCCGGGCTGGTGGCCCATCGTCACCGGGTCCCTCATGACAGAGCGCCCGACACCGTCGCCGGTCCCACCAGTCAGCGCCTGACCGTGGTGCCGTCGCGCGTCGTCTCGACCGTCCACCCCGACGACTGCAGCTCCGCCCGGATCGCATCAGCCGTTGAGAAGTCGCGATCAGCCCGGGCCGCGTCGAGCCGAGCGACGGCGGCCAGCACATCCTCGGGCACATCATCGGCTTCGACCAGGCGCAGGCCAACCGCGGTCAACATCGCCGACACCGCCGCGACCAGCGGGCCGGCCGCCGACTCGTCTCCGGAGTCGAGGGCGGTGTTCGCCCGCCTCACCGTGTCGAACACGAGTGCCATGGCTGTCGGTGAGTCGAGATCGTCGTCCATCGCGGCGCGGAACTGATCGAGAACCGCGGCATCGGGTTCGACCGGCTCGAGACCGACGATCCGACGCCCGAAGGCGTCGAGACCGGCGAGCGCCCGGCCAGCCGCCTCGAGACCATCGGCGGAGATGCTGACCGGCGAGCGGTAGTGCGACTGGAGGAGCACCATACGGTAGGCGCGAGGGTCGAACACCTCGATCAGGTCCAGGAGGTTCGACACGTTGCCGAGCGACTTAGACATCTTCTCGCCCTCGGCGTCGACCACGAAACCGTTGTGCATCCAGTGCCGGGCGAACTCCCGGCCGAGGGCCACCGCCTGCGCGCGCTCGTTCTCGTGATGGGGGAAACGCAGATCCTGGCCACCGCAGTGCAGGTCGAAACCGTCGCCGAGGATGTCGAGGCTCATCACCACGCACTCCGAG
>RGGX01000029.1 GCA_010024485.1 Actinomycetota bacterium
CGAGTTCTACGGTGTTCGCGTGACCGTCCACCGCGACCCCGACGGCACCGTCGTCGTCATCCCGCGTCGCGAACACCTGTGACCGTTCCCGCCTCCATCGTCCGCGACACCGGCGGATGCCGCGAATCGCACGCGAACCTCATCGCCACCCTCACCGGCCTCGACAACCTCGACCCCACCCGGCCGAGCCGCCTGCCCGGCTGGAGCGTCGGCCACGTGCTCACCCACCTCGCCCGCAACGCCGACAGCCACGTCGACATGCTCGACGGACGCCCGCAATATCCGAGCGTCGAGCAGCGCAACACCGACATCGACACCGGAGCCGACCGCGACGCCGACACCCTCATCGCCGACGTCACGACCAGCATCACCCGGCTCGAAGCCGCATGGGAGGCCGTCACCGACTGGGACCTCACCGCCACCACGCTGTCCGGCACCCGCCCGGGCGTCAGCCTGCCGCTGCTGAGATGGCGCGAGGTCGAGGTGCACCGCGTCGACCTCGGCCTCGGCGACGACCTCGACAGCGACCTCGCCGGCATGAACCGGGCCTATGTGCGCATCGATCTCCACCACCTCGAGATGATGTGGCGGGCCCGACGCCCGATGGGGCTCACCCCGCTGCCCGCCGTCGTGCTCGCCGAACCCCCGCACCGCCGCCTCGGCTGGTTCATGGGCCGCATCGACATCGACGGGGTCGGTCCCGCCGGCATGATCTCCTGATCACCGGCCCGACGGGTCATCCGTCCCGATGCCGTAGGTTTCTCCTATGCGACAGAGCGCAAGAGTTCTCGCCGTCGCCTCCCTCATCGCCGAGTGGGCATCCGGAGCCGTGACCCCCGGCAGATCAAATGATGCGAATCACATCGTGATGGGGGAGACCGGTCGACAGATCGACATAGCCCTCACCGAACACCTCGAAGCCTCGTGAGGCGTAGAAGTCGAGCGCCGTGTCGCGGGCACGAGCCCACACCAGACCAGCCCCGCCGGAGCGCATCCGCTCGAGGCCGGCCGAGAGCAGCGTCGATCCGAGGCCGGTTCCCGCCAACGACGGCTCCACCGCCATACCCCGCAACTGGCGTCCGACGACACCCGGTCGATCCGGATGACGCCGATCGAACCAACTCGACACCGCCACCACATCGCTGTCGACGATCACGCCGAGATGCACCGCCGACTCGTCGCCGTCGAAGTCGGCCGAGGTCGTGACCGTGCCGACACGCAGCACCCGACGGCGAAGGTCATGCGTGTCGGCGGCTGAGAGCTCAACGACCCTCACGCGCGCGCCCCCAGATCGAGCAACGACACCGAACGATCCGCCACAAGTTCCGCCTCGGCGCGGTCATGGGTGACCCACAGCGTCGTTGTGCCCGAGGCCCGCAACACCGAACGCACCTCCACCGCGAGTCGATCATGCAGATCCGCGTCGAGGCCGGTGAGGGGCTCATCGGCGAGCAGCACCGTCGGCCGCGGAGCGAGCGAGCGGGCCAAGGCCACCCGCTTCGCCTCACCACCGGACAACGTCGACACGTCACGACCACCGAAGCCGTCGAGGCCGACCGCTGACAGCACCTCAGAGACGCGGGAGTCGCGCTCACCGCGCTCCACACCAGCCATCTCAAGGCCGAACGAGACGTTGCCCGCCACATCGCGATGAGGGAACAACTGCTCGTCCTGGAAGACCATGCCGACCGAACGACGATGGGTCGGCACCGCTGTCACATCGACTCCATCGACCAGCACCCGACCCGAGTCGACATCGACCAGACCAGCCACCGCCCGCAACAACGTCGACTTGCCCGACCCCGACGGACCGAACACCGCCACCACCTCACCGGCCGCCACCGACAACGACACAGCGTCGAGGACCCGTTCGCCACCGAGGGACACCGACACCGAATCGACCGTCAGCATCAACGCCCCACCCGATCGTCACGCCACCGGTCGATGAGCACCACGATCAGCATCGTGGCAGCCGCCAACACCACCGCGAGCGCATGACCCTGCGCGCGGAACGACCCACCGGTGCGAGCCAACATCCGCTCGATCACCACCGGCAAGGTCTCCGAACCCGACCGCGACAACAGACTCGTGGCCCCGAACTCACCGAGCGACACCGCCGCCGCCAACCCGGCGCCCTCCGCGAGCGGCCTGCGCAACGCCGCCCCCACCGTCACCCACCAGGCCCGCACCGGCGACGCCCCGAGCGTCGCCGCCGCCGCCCGAAGATCAACCGGCACCGACCGGACCGCCGCCACCGCTGGGCGCACCACGAACGGCGCCGCCACCACCGCATGACCGAGCGGCACCATCCACCACGACGCCCGCCAGTCGAACACCCCCGAATCGAAGGTGATCAACAGGCCGAGGCCGACCGTCACCGCCGACACCCCGAGCGGCAACGCGAGACCCGCATCCAGCCAGGCCCCCGAACGACCCGTCACCGAGATCACCGCCACGGCCAGACCACCGAGGACGACCGCAAGCACCGTCGCCACCACCGCCGACACCAGCGAGGCCGACAGCGCGCCGAGTGGATCGAGACCGAGCCGCAGCCCGGGTCGGATCTCATCGGACCCGAACGCCCGCCACCCGGAGAGCGAGAACCCCCCACCGGAACGGAACGACCCCCACACCAACGCCACCAACGGGGCCGACACCAGCGCCGCCACAACAACCACCGGCGCCAACGACCACGGGCCCGGAACCGGCGACAACACCGAGCGACCACGCAGACCACGACTCCGCTGCATCCGCGAGGTCACCACCAACACCGCGGCCAACACCACCACCTGCAACACGCTCAACACGGCGGCCCCCGAGACATCACCGAGACGGATCGCCCGACGCCACACCTCCACCTCGATCGTCGACGACGACAGATCACCGAGGACCCGCACCACCCCGAAGGAGGTGAACGAGAACAAAAACACCACCGCGGCCGCCGACCACAACGCCGGAGCCACCAACGGCAACGTCACCCGCCGTGCCACCTGCATCCGCGAGGCACCCAAGGTGCGGGCCGCCTCCTCCAGGCCGACCGGCACCGGCGCCGCCGCGACGGTGCGCACCACCACCGCCAGGTTGAAGACCACATGGGCGACGATGACCGCCGACGCCCCCCGAGCCCACTCGCCCGGCAACACCACCTGCACCCCAGCGGCCAAGACCACCGTCGGCAGGACGAACACCGCGGTCAAGCCGCCGATGAAGGCGGCGCGTCCCCGGAACCGGTGACGGGCCACCACCATCGCCGGCCACACCCCGACCACCACCGTCACCGCGGTCGACACCACCGCCTGCCACAGCGAGAACCACACCACCTCCCAGACGCGCTGGTCACCGAGCACACCCGACAACGCCCCGGCGTCGAGCGTCGAGACCACGAGATTCACCGCCGGCACGACGACGAGGACCACCACCGCGAGCGATGGTGGGACGGCGGCTGCTGCCACCGCCCAACGGGGAAGTCGGTTCAGCGACCGACCACGTTTGCCCAACGCTCCAGCCAGTCGGCCCGCGAGGCGTCGACCACCACCGGATCAGCCACCACCGGAGCATCGGGCACCACCGCGAACTCGGTGAACACCGGATCGAGCTCGACCGAGGGATCCACCGGGAACACGTAGAGATCATTCGCCACATGACGCTGGAAGTCGGCGCTGGCCAAGAAGTCGACCAGAGCGCGCGCCGCGTCGGGGCGCTCGGTTCCGCGCAGCACCCCGGCGAACTCGACCTGACGGGTGCAGGTGCCCTCGGCCACCCCCGTCGGCGGCGTGTCGCGCTCCGGATCGAAGAGCACCTCATAGGGCGGCGACGAGCCATAGGAGACGACCAGAGGGCGATCACCACCGGCGCGGGTGAACGCCCCGTAGTAGGCCTCCTCCCAATCGTCGGTCACCAGCACGTCGTTGGCGAGCAACGACTCCCAATAGGCCGGCCACTCATCACCGAAGGTCACCACCGTGCCGATCAGGAACGCGAGCCCCGGCGACGACGACCCCGGATCCTGCACGGCGAGCAGACCCCGATAGGCGGGATCAGCGAGATCAGCGAAATCCACCGGGGGAGCGACACCCGCGGCCGCGAGCGCGTCGATGTCGTAGTTGACGCACACATCGCCGAAATCGACCGGGGTGACGAGATCGTCGGGCACCAGCGCCATGAGCGCCGGGTCGATCGCCTCGGCCGCGGGGGAGCGGTGCGCCTCGAACACCTCGGCCTCCACCGCTCGCGACAGGAACGTGTTGTCGACCCCCCACATGACATCACCCTCGGGGTTGCCGGCCGTCAACGCGGCCTTGGCGATCATCGTGCCGGTGTCACCGGCCACCACGATCTCAACCTCGATGCCGGTGTCGGCCGTGAACGCCGCCAACGCCTCGTTCGCGCCCGTCCCCTCCACCGGGAACGACGAATAGGTCACCAGACGCACCGGGCCCTCAGCATCAGCACCCGAGCAGGCCGCGAGCAGCGAGACCGCGGCGAGTACGATCGCGAGCCGCCTCACGACCCCACCTGCCAGAACAACGAGACCACCCCGGTCGACACCGACACCTCGACGATCTCATCGAGAGCGACATTGCTGACACCGAGTCCCGACATCGCCTCGAGATCGGCCCGCTCGAGCGGCCACCGCGTGCCCAAGAGCGACACCCCGGCGCAGGGGCCGTGTACAGCGAGCAGCGACACCGTCGACCCCGGGGTGACCGCCACCCGGGCGCGACCCGGACCCTGCACCACCCGCACTCGCTGACGACCCCACCAGGCCTCGAGCACCGGGACGCTGGTGAGGGCCACCTCGCCGAGCGCCCCGATCGCCGCCAGCGTGTGATCGATCCGATCGCCCCCACCGGACATCAAAACGATCCGCGACGGATCGAGACCGACCGCGTGACGCAACGCCAACTCGGTGTCGGTGGCGTCCTTGTCAACCGGGTGACGCTCGATCGCCGAGTTGCCCTCGGCCCAGGCGAGACCCTCCGCCGAGACCGAATCGAGATCGCCGATCAGCACCGTCGGGGTGAGCCCCGCCGACCGCGCGTGATCGAGACCCGAATCCGCCGCCATGATCACCGCGTCGTCGGGCACCGCGGCCACCGCATCGGGATGGAGCGCGTCACCGCCGATCACCAGCACCACCGTCGGCCCACCGACCGGGTCGACCGCGGGGAATGCCGTCCCCTCCAACAGATCACTCATCCTCATCTCCCTCCGCCGGCATTACCCGGATCAGGTCGTGGGTCGGTGGAAACCACCCTCTCAGCCCGCTCGGCGAGCTCCCCAGTTCAGTTGTGACACGTCGCCGAAGCAACAGCGGTGAACTTACCCGCTCAGCCCCCGACGAACGAGGCGAGCGCCGCCTCGGCGCCACCGAGGTCGTCGCGATCGAGCGCGGTCAAACGGCTGATGTACGACACCGAGACGAACCCGGCCTCCACCGCGCCACCATCGGAGTCCGGCGGCAACTCCGCCGCCTCGCCGTAGTCGAACGCCACCTTGAACGACCCCTCCTGACCCTCGATCGGATCGAGGGTCGCCGAGGACATCCCACGGATCGGCTTCGCGTCGATCGAGGTGCGCCGCCACCCGAGCAGATCGGCCGTCGCCACATTCGGCACGTTGATGTTCGCCACCACCGGCTCGGCGGGAAGGCCATCGGCGATGAGACCACCCACATAGGCCGACGCCACCTCGGCCGCCGTATCCCACTGCTGGCCGATGAGCATCTCATCCCAAGCCTGGCCCTCGACCCCCCAACCGGTGACCGCCTGCGAGACCGCGACGCCGTTCCACCCGCCGTTGCGGGCGGTCAGACAGGCGCCGACCGTGCCCGAGTGATACACCGATCGGCCGACGTTCGCCCCCGGGTTGATACCCGACACGACGAGATCGAACGGGCCGCCGAACGCGCCCAGTCGGGCGAAGAACACGCACAGCGCTGGAGGGCCCGACACCGCCCACGACTCATCAATCCCGTCGACGGTCGACCGATGCACCTCGGGCTGCATGAGATGGATCGCGCCGACCGCCGCGCCCGCCCCGGAGAACTCGCGGTCGGGGGCCACCACCACCACATCGCCGTGAGCGGTCATCGCCCGAGCGAGCAGGTGGAGACCCACCGAGGAGATGCCGTCATCGTTGGTCACCAGGATGCGCACCCACCCTTACTACCGGACGCGGGTGAACCCCGGGTAAATTCGGCTTCACCGATCTGTCACGGCACGGGCCTCGACGCGCTGACCGGTGACCACCACCAGCACCAGTCCCGCCATCACCAACACCATGCCGGGTACCTGCGCCAACACGATCGACTCACCGAGGAACACCCAAGCCCAGAACGTCGCCTGCGCCGGCTGCGACACCTGGATCACCCCGACGGTCACAATCGGCACCGAACGCTGGGCGTAGACCAACAACGCGTGGCCCACCATCCCCGTCAGCACCGCCAACAACGCGATCGCCACCCAGGTCTCACCCGAAGCCGGCCAGAGCGAATCGCTGGTCACCACCGCCACCGGCGTCGCCGTCACCATCGCGACCGGCATGAGGATCGCCACGAAGTCGAGCGTCCCCACCCCGCGAGCACGAGCCCGCTTCGTGAACGCCAGGTACCCGACGAACCCGAGCATCCCACCGACCGCCAACACGTCACCGGCCGCCGTCGCCACCCCGTCATCGGACCCGAACCACAGCACCACCACGAGGCCGAGAAAGCTCAGCGCACCCCAACGAAGCGAACCCCTCGCCGGATGCTCACCGAACATCACCAGGCCGAGCGGCGCGAGCACGAGCGGAGCCAGAGCGACGATGAACTGGCTGTGGGCCACGCTCGTCCGCGTCACCGACACGAACATCAACGAGATGTTCAGACCGAAACTCAGGGCCGCCGGAGCCACCGCCACCCAGGTCGCCCGCGACGGCAACGGACGGCCCCGCAACCGCAGCACCGCCAGCACCGACCACCAGATCACCGTCGACGCCGCGAGACGCCACCAGGCGATCACCGACCCCGATGTCCCCGGCCACTTGATCACCGAGAAACTCAGACCGAAACAGGTGACCGCCCCGACCATCGCCAACGGGCCGATGAGCGAATGACCCGCCGCCGACCGCAGCCGACCCGGGAGCGACACCCTCAGACCCCGCCGATGGAGAGCCAGGCCTCGGCGACCGACGCGTCGCCGACCACATCGAGTTCGGCCCCGCCGAGCGCGGCTGCGACACCACGACGCCCCCACAGCGCGAGCAGCACATCGGCCGCGGCACCGCGGATCGCTGCATCACCCTTGGCGTGCTCACGGGTGAGCGCGAACCCCTCGCCATCGGGCACCACCAGCCACTCACCGGCCACATCGGTGCAGTGGATGTGCAACGAGCCAGTCGGCACCGACGCGCGACCCGACCCGAGAATCCGCACCAGCGCCGCCGACAGATACTCATCGACACCGTCCGAGGCCAGCGACGCCTCGATCGGCGCCACCGCGTCGACCGCGCTCTCCACATCCACCCGGTGCACTGCCGTCTCATGGGCCAACCGACGCTGCCAGCTCGCCACCGTCTGCGGCACCCGGAAGGGCAGGAACGCCGGCGCCCCCACATCGAACGAACCGAGCACCCCCACCAGGTCGGCCGCGCCCTCAGCGAACCAGTCAGCGAGCCCCTCGGCCTCGACGGACGCATCCGGTGACACCACCGAGTCGCGCTCAGCCATCGCCCCGACACGCACACACCCCGCGGCCCAACGATGCACCCATCCGAGGTGACGGACCGCGGCTGAGAGATCCCACCCGTCGCACACCGGCACCGGCGCGTCGAGCGCCGACGAACGGCACAGCGAGGCCACCCGGGCCGAGTCCTCCTCGATCGCCGCCAGATAGATCTCCGACCCGAGGAAGGGTCCGTCGGCGGTGGGGGACGGGTCGACCGGCATGACCCCCGACGGTAGCCTGACGGCCATGTCCCCCCTCGATGCGTCCACCACGGAATCTGGATCAGAGACCATCGTCGAGATCACTCCGGCCGCCCTCGACATCATCCGAGGCCTCCGCGCCGAAGAGACCGACCCCGACACCCTCGGGCTCCGCATGGCGATCATCTCCGGGCCCGGCGAGGACTTCCGCTACGACCTCAGCTTCGACGAGTATCTCACCGCCGGGTTCACCGACGAGGTCCGCACCATCGACGGACTCAAGATCATCGTGCCCGCCGACTCGGTCGAACTCCTGAGCGGCGCCACCCTCGATCACACCGAGACCCAGGGTCTCGTCATCCGCAACCCCAACAGCCCGCGGCCGATCGTCGTCGACGGTCTCACCACCGACGACGCCCTCTCGGCTGAGATCGAAGCCATCGTCTCCACCGAGGTCAACCCGGCCCTCGCCGCCCACGGCGGATTCGTCACCTACGTCGGCCACGACGGCGACGGCGTCGCCTACATGACCATGGGCGGCGGCTGTCACGGCTGCTCGATGAGCAAGACGACCATGATGGAAGGGGTCCAGACGATGATCGTCGAAGGGATTGAACCCATCACCGCGGTGCGCGACCTCACCGATCACACCACCGGGTCGAACCCGTACTACGCCTGACCGGACCGGTCAGAGCAACGGCGAGAGATCGCTCCAGAGGTCGTCGACGTCCTCGAGGCCGACCGACACCCTGAGCAGGCCGTCCGTCACCCCGATCGAACGCCGCTCCTTCTCCGAGAGCGACACGTGCGTCGTCGACGCCGGATGACACATGAGCGTCTCCGTGCCACCGAGCGACGTGGCCCGACGCACGAGGGACACCCCGTCATGCAGACGGCGGGCCGCCTCGAGCCCACCGGTCAACTCGAACGACAGCATCGAACCGGTCGAGTGCATCTGCGCGCGCACCAGCGCCGCCTGCGGATGCGACTCCAGACCCGGATGGTGCACCGCCGCCACCGAGGAGTGCCCCTCGAGTCGCCGCGCCAACTCGAGAGCCGAGGCGCTCTGCCGGGCCAGCCGCACGTCGAGGGTGCGGAGTCCGCGCACCGCCGACTGGGCATCGGCCGGAGAGGCCACCGAACCGTGCAGCACCGAATAGGCCCACACCGCCTCGACCAGATCACGCTCGCCGGCGATCACCCCGAGGGTGACGTCGTTGTGGCCGGAGATGCCCTTCGTCGCCGAATGCACCACCAGATCCACACCGAAGTCGAGGGTGCGCTGGCCGAGCGGCGTCGCGAAGGTCGCGTCCACCACGGTGAACGGCCCCGCAATCGACCCGAGCGCCGCGAGATCAACCACACCGAGCAGTGGATTCGACGGCGACTCGACGATCACCACCGTCGTGCGACCCGGCTCCACCGCAGCTGCGATCGCCTCGGCATCGGTGCCGTCGACGAAGGTCGTCGACACACCGAACCGCGCCAGGGGACCGCTCAGCAGCGCCGAGGTGCCCGCATACAACTGGCGGGAGGCCACCACATGGTCGCCCGAGGAGCACAACGCCAACAGCACCGACGAGATCGCGCCCATACCCGAACCGAAGGCGAGCGCGTCCTCGGCGCCCTCCAACTCGGTGATCGCCTCCTCGAACGCCCGGACCGTCGGATTCGAATACCGGGCGTAGAACTCGCCGGGACGCGACCCGGTCGCGCGACGGCGACCCTCGTCGAGATCGGCCGACTCCCAGACCGCCGCCGACCACAGCGGGCCCGCGAGGGCGCGACCGAAACCGGAGCGACCAGCCGAGACCACCCGGGTGCCGTCACCACGATCGACGCCGTCCGTCATGGCGCCGTACGGTAACGGCGCGAGAGCCGGACTGAGATCCGTCGGTCAGTTCGGGGTGATGACCACCACGGTGTCGCCGCCTCCGACAGTGTCACCAGCGGAGACCTTCACCTCGGCGATCGTGCCGGAGACATCAGCCGAGATCTGGTTCTCCATCTTCATCGCCTCGAGCACGACCACGGCCTGACCGGCCTCCACCGCCTGCCCGACCTCGACGAGCACCTTGACGATGGTGCCCTGCATCGGCACCGTCACCTGGCCCGAACCACCACCAGAGGACGAACCACCACCGGCGCGCTTCGCGCGCTTCGGCGCGGCCGCCGCCACACCGACCGTCTCGGGCACCCACATGCGCACCGCGAACCGGCGGCCGTTCACCTCGATCGTCGTGGTCCGCTCCACCAACGGCTCCGACTCGCCCTCCGGCGGCGCCGCCGGCGCCGCCGACACCCCTGAGAGATCGAGGGTCTGCTCCACCCACTTCGTGGAGTGCTCGACGGCCGCGAAGTCGGGATGCTCGAGGATCGCGATGTCGGCCGGGATCGTGGTCGCCACCCCCGACACGCGCATCTCGCGCAACGCGGTGATGGTGCGCGCGATCGCTGTGTCGCGGTCGCGCCCCCACACGATCAACTTGCCGACCAGGTTGTCGTAGTACTGGCTGATCTCGTCGCCCGACTCGTAACCGGTGTCGAAACGCACCCCGAACCCGCTCGGAGCCGACAACTCGGTGATCGGGCCCGGCGACGGCAAGAACGCGCCACCGGCCGGATCCTCGGCGTTGATGCGCACCTCGATACCCGCTCCCGTGCGGCGAGCGGTCACCTGCTCCTGGGTCATCGGCAACGACTCACCCGCCGCCACCCGGATCTGCCACTCGACGAGATCGATCCCGGTGATCACCTCGGTGACCGGATGCTCCACCTGCA
>RGGX01000281.1 GCA_010024485.1 Actinomycetota bacterium
CCCACCGCCAGTCATGAGGCTCCGCCGGAAGATCCCACCGGGCGCGGCGAGACGTCCGCCACGCCCGCCACAGATCCGCGCCCCGAGAGGCGCGGCCGCGACGCACGGCGCGAACGGCGAGCTCCCTCGGAGGTGGCGTCGGGCGCCGGTTCGGCTCGAGCCGTTCCTGAGACCGCCGCTTCACCGGATCGAAACTACCGGTGACGTCCGCCGGCCCGGAGTGCCGGTGGGGCAGGGTCGGCGTAGCGTGACGGGACCATGGACGGATCCGGTGGGACTCCAGCGGGCGACGCGATGTCCGGCGCCGCGGCGGTCGAGATGAGCGGTGTGATCGCTCTGCTCGGCGGCTTCCCCGCCCTGTCGGGGCTCGACCTGACCGTCGCCCGAGGCGAGGTGGTTCTCGTCGCGGGGCCCAACGGCGCGGGGAAGACCACCCTGCTCAACGTTTGCGGAGGACTGGTGCCGGTGGCGCGAGGCAGCGCGAGAGTGCTTGGCGTCGATCTCACCGGCGACCGAGCGGCCCTCCGTCAGCGCGTCGGCCTCCTCGGTCACCGCAACGGCCTCTACGGCGACCTCACCGTGTCTGAGAACCTCTCGTTCTGGTCCGAACTCGTCGGCGCGACCGCCGAGGAGACCGATCGAGCGGTCGATGCCGCTGGCCTCGCCGGGAGGCTCGCCGATGTCAGGGTGGCGGCGCTCTCGGCCGGACAACGGCGTCGAACGGCTCTCGCTGTACTCCTCATCAGGCGCGCTGAGCTCTGGCTGCTCGACGAACCCCACGCCGGTCTCGATCCGGACGGCCGCACCGAACTCGACGCGCTGATCAGGCTGGCCGCCGCCTCGGGTGTGACCGTCATGCTCGCGAGCCACGACCTCGACCGGAGCCGCCACCTCGCCGACCGCGAGGTCACCGTGGTGGGCGGCGTCGTGGTGGAGGCGGCATGACCGCGGGCCGTCTGCGCGCCGCTCGGAGGATCGCCGCCAAAGACCTCCTGGTGGAACGGCGGTCTCGGGTGCTTGTGAACCAGGTGCTGCCGTTCTCCGGTCTCGTGATGGTGGTCTTCGCCTTCGCCCTCGGAACCGGCGGTGTGCTTGAGCGGGCCGCTCCGGGCCTCATCTGGTTGGCCGTCCTCTTCTCGACGCTGATCACCGTTCAGCGCTCTTTCGCCATTGAGACCGCCGACGGGGCCCTCGAATCGCTCCGAGTCGCCGGCGTCGACCCGGTGGCGCTCTTCCTCGGGAAAGCCGCCGCGCTCGCCGTCGAACTCATCGCCCTCATCGCCGTGCTCCTCGCACTCGCCGTCGTGCTCTACGGCGCGGAGCCCCGGGCAGAGGGCGTCGTGCTCCTCGTCACAACAGCGATCTCGGCAACGTGCGGACTGGCCGCCCTCGGTACCATCTACGGAGGCCTCGCAGCCGGTGGTCCGGGCCGGGAGACACTGCTCCCCCTGCTCATTCTCCCGGTGGCGGCGCCCGTCCTGATCGGGGCGACGAGAGGTGT
>RGGX01000282.1 GCA_010024485.1 Actinomycetota bacterium
CGAGCGGGCGTTCCCCGGAGACACCACTGCTCAGCAGCGGTTCGCTGATCGTCGACGCCTCTCGACAGGTGATCATCGACGGCGACGCCAGTATCCGCACCGCCGACGTCGCCGTCGCCCTTCGACGACTCCAGGCGCTGGTCGACTCCCGCGGCGGTCTCATCACCTCGATCTCATCGTCGACAGCCTCCGAGGAGGGCGAGGCCAACGGCTGGGCGTCCATGGTGATCCGCATCGAGCCCAACGGACTCGACGCGCTGCTGGCCGACATCGACAGCGACGAATCGATCGGCTCGATCACCTCGGAGAGCCGATCGGCTCAGGACGTGACCGAGCAGCTCATCGAGTTCGACGTCCGCATCGAGAATCTCCGGGACTCGATCGACACGGTGCGCAGGATCATGTCCGAGGCGGTCGACATCGGAGACGTCGTCCTCCTCGAGTCTGAGCTCAACCGCCGCCAGACCGAGCTGGAGGTCATGCTCGCCCGACGCGCCGACATCGCAGGTCGCGTCGCGATGGCGACACTCCACCTCCACCTCTACGAGCCCGGGGCGCCCATCGTCATCGACGACCCGCACCCGATCATCGCCGGACTGGGCGACGGCTGGTCGGCGATGGTGTCCTCCCTGGGGACGGTCGCCTACGCCTCGGCGGCCTCCTCGCCGCTGATCGCGCTCGGCCTGGTCGCCCTCATCATCGTGAGGCGACGTCGTCCGGCCGCCGGCGGCACCACCCGCTCGGTGTGAGCACCATGTCGAGCACCCCGAGCCCCGGGAAGGCGAACGGCGCCCGCCGGCCGGAGTGCGCGACCACCTCAGGGAGGTCGAGCAACCCGGGCCCCTCGGGAGACCACCGATGCCAGCGGCGCGCGGGTGCCTCCACCAACGCGGTGGTGCCATGACCCGCGAGTTCGATCACCCCGTGCACGACACCGTCCTGGGAGTAGCCGTCAGTCACGGTGGTGGCGTCGTCGGTGGCGTACCACTCGAGGTCGATGGCCACCGGAGTCGGCGTCCCGTGGGCTCGACCCAGCGCCTCATCGGGGTCGTCGAGCGCGGTGCCGACCGTCTCGTTGCCGATCGTCCATTGCCCCATCGGGACCTCGCAGACGTGCTCCGCCCAGAGCTGCTCCCCCTTGACGAGCGACCAGTCGGGACGCGCCCGGACGTCGAGGTCGATGATGTGGACCAGCGGCGCGTCCCGAAGCAGCACCGCCGACCAGTACCAGACCCGTCGACCGAGTCGTCGATGACCGGACACCACCGCCGTGCCGCCGTCGGGCTCCCAGGTCGCGAAGACCCACTCGTCGACGCACCCCTCATGCGGGCCCTCATCGGTGGCGCTCACCGGCATCGCGGGCAGACTAGGCCGATGAGCGCCGACGCCGCCCCCGATCGGGTCCGCTATCTCTCCCTCGCCTGGATCCGCGAGTTGTCCGCCGCTGTGGAAGCGAGTGAGCGGCTCGCCGAACTCGCCGCCGA
>RGGX01000283.1 GCA_010024485.1 Actinomycetota bacterium
CAGCCGTGTCGTCCGCCGGGAAGAACGGCATGATCGCCAGTCCGACCAGCGGATCGCCCCGTTGGGCGTTGAAGTTGACGAGCACGGCCTCCGCGTTGAGCGGTGTGCCGTCGTGGAAGGTGATGCCCTCGCGGAGCTTCATCGTCCAGGTGGTCAACGTGTCGTTGGGCGTGAACGACTCGGCAAGGTGCGGGGTAGAGACATCGTTCTCGTCGTAGACGGCGAGTGTGTCGTAGACCGCGTTCGCCATCATGAGCCCGGAGGCCGCCAGCGCGGAGGATGTCGGATTCAAGCCGTTGACATCGGCCTCGAGCCCGTAGCGGAGGGTGCCCCCGAAGATGGAGTCCGCGTCGTCATCGGGCGGAAGGGTCACGTCGGTCTCGGTCTCGCCGAGGGTGTCGTCCTCGGCCGGCTCCTCAGCGGGTTCGGACGCGGGCTCCGACGCCGAGTCGGCCGCCGGCTCAGCAGCGGGTTCGCTGTCGTCGGACCCCCCACAGGCTGAGACGACGAGGCCGGCGGTGGCCAGCACGGCGCCCAGCCTGCGGAACGGACGATGGGAAGACGATGACCTCATGTAAATCCCCCTGTTCACAGCCGGACCCCATGTCCGGCCCCCGAACCCTACACGACTCCCTCCGATGCCTGGAAACGTCGTTCCGTGTGGACGCACGTACCCCATCTAGGCTCTCGGGCGTGCCCGTGGTCCTGCCAGAAACCCTCGATGAGCTCCGCACGGTGACTGCCGGTGGTGATGTCGTGCTCCTCGCTGGGGGCACGGACCTCATGGTGGCGCTGAACCATCGAGCACGGGTGCTCCCTCCAGATACGACGGTCGTCGGGCTGTCCGCCATCCCCGAACTGGCGACGTGGAGCCACGAGCCCTCCTCGGGCGAGATCACGATCGGCGCCTGTGTCACCTGGGCCGATCTTGAACGCCCACCGTTCGACCAACTGTGTCCCGCCCTCGCCCAGGCCGCCAGAACGGTCGGATCCCCGCAGATCCGCAACGCGGGAACCCTGGCCGGCAACATCGCGACCGCCTCTCCGGCCGGGGACGGCCTGCCGGTCCTGCTCGCGCTCGGTGCGACCGTCGACCTGGCGGGACCATCAGGGGATCGGAACGTGCCGCTTGACGATCTCCTGCTCGGTCCGAAGCGGACAGCCATCGAGCCAGACGAGGTGATCACCGCCATCCGGGTACTCGAGGTCCAGGGCTGGCAGGGCTACGCCAAGATCGGCGTACGCAATGCCATGGTCATCTCCGTCGCCGGGGTTGCGGTGGTGCTCGACGCTGGCGCACGACGGGCGCGGGTCGCGCTCGGGTCAGTGGGTCCGACGGTGTTCGTCGCCGAGGAGGCCTCGCGGATCCTGTCGGAGTCGTTCGACTGGGATGGTTGGCAGTGCGAGGAGTCGATCATCGCGACGGTCGCGGACACCGCGGCCGTCGCGATGATCGACTCCTCGCACTGCCAACCAT
>RGGX01000284.1 GCA_010024485.1 Actinomycetota bacterium
CCGCGGCGCCTGGGATGCTCGACTCGAAGCATTGGTCGTCGACTCGATCCTGCGCGACGAGATGGACCCTTCGGTCGCCTCGCGCATTTCCGCCCTGGGGTGGTCCGATGCGGCACCGATCGCTGTGGTCGCGGGTTATGCACCTGTGTCGGACGTGGAAGGTGCACTCGATGTCTTGCGCCGGGCATCGCGCAACCACGACTTGATGATGCTCACTGGAATGCACGGGGACCATCTCGTGGCTCTCGTCGGTCGGATCACCAGCGACGAGCAGGCGGCACGCGCGGCACGACTCCTCGCACCACACTTCGGACCTGGACCGGTGGTGATCGGTCGGCGAGCCATGGACTTCGACGCCGTGGGCATCAGCATTCGCGCCGCGACCGCAGCGGTGCATGCCGCCGACGCCTGGCCCCAGGCCCCGCGCCCGGTCTCCACCGATGAATTACTTCCCGAGCGGGCCATCGCCGGTGATGCTCTGGCGCGGGCCGAACTCATCGAGTCCGTCTACCTCCCACTCGCCGGAGAGGAGCACCTGCTGGCGACCGCCGAGGCATTCTTGGAGCAAAGCCCCTCCTTGGAGGGAACGGCCCGCCTGCTGTTCGTGCACCCCAATACGGTGCGTTATCGACTAGGCCGCATCACCGATATCACCGGGTTCTCGGCAACCGACCCTCGTGGGTCGCTCACCCTGCGCCTGGCCCTGATGCTGGGGCGAACGTCCTCCGTGGACTAGTCTTTGTAGGAATCCTCCAAAGCCCCTCGGCTGACTTTGGCCCGTAAGTCGAGAGTTCTTTGTAGCCATCCACGGAAGGCTAAGCGCGTGCTGGTAGTCGTCGCGCCCGGTCAGGGCGCCCAAAGTCCCGGCTTTCTCACTCCGTGGCTCGACGTCCCTGGCGTGCGCGAGCGCCTCGAATGGCTGTCGGTGGTCAGCGGCATCGATCTCGTCGAGCACGGGACCACCTCCGACGCCGACACCATCAAAGACACTGCCGTCGCCCAGCCGTTGATCGTGGGCGCCGGGCTCGTCAGCCTGCTGAGCCTGTTCCCGCACCCATCCACCGCCTATTCCGCGATCGGCGCCGGCGCCGGCCACTCCGTTGGCGAGATCACCGCAGCCGTCGGTGCCGGAGTACTCACCGCCGAGCAGGCGATGGTGTTTGTGCGCGAACGCGGATCCGCTATGGCCGATGCCGCCGCCCGTACGGCGACGGGCATGAGCGCCGTCCTCGGCGGAGATGCCGACGCCGTCGTCACCGCCTGCGACGCCGTGGGCTTGACGGCCGCGAACATCAACGGTGCCGGCCAAATCGTCGTCGCGGGAACGCAAACCCAGCTCGCCGCATTCGCCGATAACCCGCCCGAGGGATGCCGCGTTCGTCCGTTGGAGGTCGCCGGCGCATTCCATACCGAACACATGGCGCCCGCCGTGGGTCACCTCGACAAACTGTCCAACGCCATCACGACCCA
>RGGX01000285.1 GCA_010024485.1 Actinomycetota bacterium
AGATCGACGCCGCGCTGGCCCGCATCAAGACCGGCCGCTACGGCTACTCGCTCGTCTCTGCTCGGCCGATTCCGCGGGAACGACTCGAGGCGATCCCGTGGGCCACGGAACTGGTCGAGGAGAAGGTCGGCGGTATCGGGCGGTGAGCCTGCCCGGGCGAGTCGGCCGACGTCGCGCCCTACTCACCGCGACAGCAGTCCTCGTTGTCGACCAGGTCACGAAGCAGTGGGCGCTGGGTCGCCTCGACCGTGGCCGGATGATCGACCTCGTCTGGACCCTGCGGCTCCGTCTCACCTTCAACGAGGGAATGGCCTTCGGGGCGGGTCAGGGCCTCGGCGTCGTGATCGGGCTCCTGGCGATCGGCATCATCGTGGTGCTGGCCCGCCAACTCGGGCGAGACCTTGACTCCGCGCACGCCGTCGCCCTCGGCCTGATCATCGGCGGCGCGGCGGGCAACCTCATCGACCGCCTGGTCCGGGACGAGGGACTGCTGCGGGGGGCCGTCGTGGACTTCATCGATCTGCAGTGGTTCCCGGTCTTCAACGTGGCGGATGCCGCCATCAACATCGGGGCCGTTCTCCTCATCCTGGCCGTGCTCCGCGAGTCGCGTCGGACCGATGGGGGCGCGGCCGAGTGATCGAGGAGCAGGTTCCCCCCGCGCTCGCCGGGGAGCGTCTCGATCGCATCGTGGCGCTCATGCTCGATGTGTCGCGTTCGCTCGCGCAACAGGTTGTCGAGGCGGGCGGGGCCAGTGTCGACGGCGACGTCGAGACCGTCGGCCGCATCCGCATGCAGGAGGGGCAGGTTGTCTCGGTGGACGAGGGGCGGCTGCCACGGAGCGAGCCGCCGGCTGCTGATCCGTCGGTCACCTTCGGGGTCGTCCATGTGGACGATTCGATCATCGTGGTCGACAAGCCGGCTGGTCTCGTGGTCCATCCCGGTGCCGGGAATGACGAGGGCACGCTGGTCAACGGCCTCCTCGCGCTCCATCCGGAGCTCGCCGGCGTCGGCGACCCGGTTCGGCCCGGGATCGTGCATCGACTCGACGCCGGCAGTACCGGTCTGCTGGTCGTGGCTCGCACCGAGGAGGCTCGGCTCCATCTCATCGATCAGTTCGTCGATC
Organism: Actinomycetota bacterium; assembly: GCA_010024485.1. Classification (GTDB taxonomy): domain Bacteria; phylum Actinomycetota; class Acidimicrobiia; order Acidimicrobiales; family Ilumatobacteraceae; genus Casp-actino5. The sequence goes on from RGGX01000285.1 coordinate 1,124, forward strand.
ACTCGGCGGGTCGCACCTATCTCGCCCTGGTGTGGGGCCGACCCGAGGCCCCACACGGTGTGATCGACGCGCCGATCGGTAGATCGCATCGCGACCCGATGCGTATGGCGGTGGTGGCGGACGGGCGCGACGCCCGAACCGAATACGGGGTGGGGGTCTCCTACAGCGATCGGGGCGAACCGACCCTGCTCGAGTGCCGTCTGGAGACCGGTCGGACCCACCAGATCCGGGTGCACCTGTCCTCGATCGGCCACCCGCTGGTGGGGGATCCCTGGTACGGGCAGCGTCGACCGACCCTCGGACTGGACCGGCCCTTCCTGCACGCGAGCCGCCTCGAACTCGAGCAT
>RGGX01000286.1 GCA_010024485.1 Actinomycetota bacterium
ATCCGAACGTGTTCTCCCTCGGCGATGCCGGCAGCACCCCCAACTCGAAGACCGGCGCCTGCTTGCGGATGGCCGCGCCGGTCTTCGAGTTGGGGGTGCTGCCGGCATCGCCGAGGGAGAACACGTTCGGATATTGGACGTGCTGGTGGGTGTGCTTGTCGACCTCGACGTATCCGGGCCCCTCGCCTGTCGCCAGCGGGCTGGCCTTCACCCAATCGGGTGCCGACTGGCGGGGAACCACATGGAGCAGGTCGTAGGGGAGCGTGCTGGTGCCGTTGGCCTCGCCGAGGTTGGTGACGGTGACGGTCTTGTTGCCGCTGTCCACGGCGGTGACCTCGGCCTCGGTGTGGAGGTGGATGCCGTAGTCGGTGATCACCTTGTCGAGCTCGTCGGCGATCTCGGGGATGCCGAAGGCGCGGGCGCCCGGGATGACGAGGTGGATGTCGATCTTGCCGAGGAGACCCTGCGACTTCCAGTAGTCGGCCGCGAGATAGGCGATCTTCTGCGGCGCTCCGGCGCACTTGATCGCGCCGGTCGGCATGGTGAACACCGCTGATCCCGACTTCGTGTTGCGGATGAAGTCCCAGGTCTTCGGCGCAAGGTCGAAGCGGTAGTTCGATGACACCCCGTCGCGTCCAAGGGTGTCGCTCAGGCCGGGCATCTTGTCCCAGTCGAGCTGGATGCCGGGGCACACGACCAGAGCGTCGTACTCGTAGGTCGAGCCGTCGGAGCACTCGATGGTGTTGTCGTCGGGTCGGAAGGCGCTCGCCGCCTTCTTGATCCAGGTTGCTCCCTTCGGCATGACCGAGGACTCGCTCCGCTCGGAGGTGCTGGCCTGGGAGACGCCGCCACCGACGAGGGTCCACAGCGGCTGGTAGTAGTGCTTGTCGGAGGGTTCGATCACGGCGACGTCGCTGTGGCCCTTCTTCAGCAGGCGCGCCGCGACGGAGATGCCGGCTGTGCCCCCGCCGACGATGATGATTCGGTGTTTGGCTGTCGTGGTCATGGTTCTTCCGAGGTGTCGTGCCTTTAGGTCAGGCGCTCTGGGTGGTCTCCGACCAAGCGCCGTAGCCGCCGAGGATGTCGCTGACGTCCCCGAAACCGTTCTGGCGGAGCAGGCTCGCGGCCACTGACGAGCGATATCCACCGGCGCAGTAGATGACCGTCGGTCGCGAGGCGTCGAGCTCGCCGAGCCTCGCCGGGATCTGCCCGACGGGGATGTTCACGGCATCGGGGATCATCCCGGACTCGACCTCGCCGGGGTTGCGGACATCGACGATCTGGATGTTCTCGACCTCGGCGTGGCGGCCGTTGAAGGCCTCGGAGGTGAGTCGCGAGGCCCGGCGAACGCGATCGGGGTTCTCGACGAGCACCCGGGTGGTCTCGCTCACCGCTCCGATCACGCGGTCGAATCCGATGCGAGCGAGCCGGTTCTTGGCCTCGAGCTCGTAACCATCCTCGACGAAGAGC
>RGGX01000287.1 GCA_010024485.1 Actinomycetota bacterium
ATACCACTTCATCACCCTCGACCTCGAGGGATTCCGCTCGGGCAGCCTGAATCCCAACGGGTCGGACGCGTGACCTCCGACCACCGGTCGCGGCTCGCCCGGCTGCGTCGTCGACTGATCTCGATCACGGGGCTGGTCGTGATGGCGGGCCTCTCCACGGTGCTCGTTCCGCTGTCGGCGCCGGCGCTCGCGATCGTGGACCTCGCGAGGGGGCGTCGTCGCCTTCCGCTCGCCAGGCTCAACCTGTTCGGAATCTGGTGGTGCTGGATCGAGATCATCGGTGTCGTATCGGCTCTCGCGCTGTGGATCACCGGTCGTGGTCGAGACGCCGATCTGCACTATCGGCTCATGTCGTGGTGGGCCGGTGCGCTCATGTGGGGGATGGGGACCGCTCTCGGGCGTCGTCCGAGGGTGGAGGGTCTCGAGCACCTGTCCACCGGTCGAGCGATCGTGCTGTCGAGGCACGCGAGCCTCGCGGACTCGCTGTTGTCAGCGTGGTCGATCGCCACGACGGCGCGCCTGCACCCGAGGTACGTGCTGAAGCGCGAGTTGCTCTGGGATCCGTGTCTGGACATCGTGGGCCTGCGGATCCCGAATCACTTCCTGGCGCGAGCGGTCGACGACAACTCCGCCGAATTGGAGTCGCTGCGGGCGCTCGCGACCGGGCTCGGGGAGCGCGATGTGGTGGTCATCTTCGCCGAGGGCACCCGCGCGAACCCGGCCAAGCGGGCGCGGGCTCTCGAACGGATCGCGGAACGCTCACCGGAGCGAGCGGCTCGAATGTCCGCGCTGCAACATCTGCTCCCACCGCGGCCGGCCGGAAGCGTCGCGCTCGTCGAGGCCGACACCGACAACGACCTGATCAGCGCCTGGCATGTCGGTTTTGAGGGCATGGACACCTTCGGCGGGATCATCTCGGTACTCACCGAGGGCGTGCCCGCCTTCTGCTTCGTTGCGACCCGCCACGACCGGTCCACCGTGCCCGACGGCGCGGGGTTCGCCGACTGGCTCGACTCCCGTTGGTTGGAGATGGACGCCGAGGTCGATGGTGCGCTACGACAGGGGCATGATGACTGAAGCAGTGCTCGCCCTCTCGACATCAGGAGCGCTCGGAGGGGCCGCCGTGGCGGTCGCCGCCCTCATGGTGGGGACCTGGCTCGTCAGCCTGGCGCTCAGGAACGCCTCGATCGTCGACATCACCTGGGGGCTCGGCTTCGTTGTCGTCGCCTGGGTGAGCGCACTGCGCGCCGATGCGGCCTCGGGAGCGGCATCGGTCCTGGTGGCGATGGTGACGGTCTGGGGTCTCCGGCTCGGCGTGTACCTCTTCTGGCGCAATCACGGAAACGGGGAGGACTATCGCTACGTCGCGATGCGCCGTCGTTGGGGGAAGCGCTTCTGGCTCATCAGCCTGGGAACGGTATTCGTCCTGCAGGGAGCGCTCATGTGGATCGTCTCCCTGCCGGTGCAGGT
>RGGX01000288.1 GCA_010024485.1 Actinomycetota bacterium
GATGGGTGCCATGGCACCGGCGAGGGTGAACGGGGTGATGATGATCACCTGGTTGCGCTCCGACATCCGGATGATGCCCTCGAGCATCGGATCGTCGTACCGCAGCGGCGATGAGGCGTTGATGATGCTGCACAGGCTCGGTTCGGCCTCGAAGGTGTCGTGGTCGACACCGCGGGCGATTCGCGCCATCTCGAGCCCGTCGAGGTTGCGGTCACGGCCGAGGCTGTAGATGTGGAACGGCTTGTCGGTCAGCGTGTAGGCGTCCCAGGCGGTCTCCAGATGGCGGATCGACGGGTGCAGGTCGACGGGCTCCACCGGGAAGCCGTTGAACATGTGCACCGCGTTCAGCATCTGGCCGAGCCGGAGGAAGTCGCAGTAGCCGTCGCGGTCACCGGCGCGGCGGACACCGTCGAGGCTGACGTAGTTCGGGGCGCTCGCCACCGAGGAGAACACGATGTGTCCGTCGCCGATGATGAGGTCACGATGAGGCGCCGTGCCGTGGAGCGTGAACGAGGACGGGATCGTCGTCAGCTGCTCCATCACCATCTCGGGGTCGAAACGCACCCGGTCGCCGTCGACCTGCGCTCCGGCGGCGGCGAGTCGAGCGCGGGCGTCGGCGTGCAAGATGTCGATCCCGGTGCGGTTCAGCACCTCCAGAGAGGCGAGATGGATCGACTCGACCTCATCGTCGGAGATCACCCGGGCCAGAGGCTGGGAGAGCCGCGGTTGGATGGCCGGCGGTTGGTCACCGACCACCGAACGCGTTCGGCGTTCACGTCGCGGGCGGCTCCGCACCTCGGTCACCGCGACAACGTAATTCGCGCATCCACCCCGGCGAAAGGGGCAACGCCGGATTCGTTCAGAGGGTGAACCGCTCCCCGGTCAGCGCCACCGATAGCCCAGCATCCTCGACGAACGCGCGTTCCGGAGAACCGGGCCGGAGCACCGGATTGGTGTGGTTGAGATGGATCAGCCGGACACGGGCAGCCAACTCCGGGGCCCGCTCGACGAACCTGGTCACGGTGTCGACCACCCTCGGATGCGGTATGGCTGACATGTCCCGGTCGAGTTCGCCGTCGTCGTAGAACGTGGCATCGAGATAGGCGACATCAACGCGAGCCACCTCGTCGATGACATCGCGATCCCAAAGCTCCCACGAGTCGATATCGGGGAGCCACAGAACACTCCCGGTCGGCCCCTCGACACGGAAGGCCACGGTCTCGGAGATCTCGTCGCGATGCGGCACCGGCAGCGCCTCCACCGAGAGACCGCCGCCGAGCTCGATCGGATCGTCGCGGAAGACGACATGGCCGTGCTCGGCCAAGAGCGACCAGGGAGCGTCGCTCGAGAGCACCGAGCGAAGTCGCGGCTGCGCCCAGACGGGGACTCCGTCGGCAGCGAGCGCCTCTCGTCCCAGCTGGGCGAGTCCCGTGAAGTGCCCGAGGTGACCATGGGTCAACAACACGCCGT
>RGGX01000289.1 GCA_010024485.1 Actinomycetota bacterium
ACCGGATCACCGACTCCTCCGGTGGAGTGCTTGTCGACGACCGGCCCATCGAGATGCTGCCAAGAGAGCACCTCACCGGATCGCGCCATCGCGTCGGTCAACTCGACGGTCGCCTCACGCCCGAGACCGAGGACCCTCACCGCCATCAGGAACGCGCCGACCTGTTCGGCGTCGACGTCTCCCGCGACCAGTGCATCGACGAAGTCGGGGATCCGACCGCGATCCGGCGCGGCACCATCGACGAGCCCCGCGAGCAGCGCGACGGTGGTGGAGCTCATCACTCGGCGAGTAGAGCGTCCAGCAGGCTGCTCGCCCCGAGCCTGAAGTTCGCCGGCGTCGCCCAACCCGCTCCGAGCACTACTTCGACAGCGTGCAACAGCGCAGCGGCGGCGTCGAGAGTGCGGATCCCGCCCGACGGCTTGATGCCGATCGGACGCGAGGCCGAGGCGACCTCCCGCGCCATGACGGTGACCGCCTCCGGGGTCGCCGACACCTTCGTCTTGCCGGTCGAGGTCTTCACGAAATCGGCGCCGTGATCGATGGCGAGACGAGCCGCTCGCCCGATCAGTTCGGCAGAGCCGAGTTCGCCGGTCTCGAGGATGACCTTCAGGTGCCGTTCGTGGGGCACCACCGCGCGCACCGCGTCGAGAACCGCGCCCGCGCGTTCGTGGTCGCCGGTGAGCATCGCTCGGTACGGGAGCACGAGATCCACCTCGTCGGCTCCATCGGCGATGACGCGGTCGGTGATCACCGAGCAGTCGAACGCCCGACCGTCTCCGGAGGGGAAGTTCACCACCGTGGCGACGCGAACCTCCGATCCGGCGAGGAGCCGGCCAACGCGCCGGACGTGCTCTGGCCAGACGCACACGGCCGCCACCTGGTGATCCGTCGCCCGCGCGCAGAGTCGCTCCACATCGGCCGGCGAACTGGTCTCGCTCAAGTCGGTGAGGTCGATCATGGCGATGAGGCGACGAGCGACAGCATGCCGAGCAGCACCGGTACCGGGAGCGTTCATGACCAGACCGTACGGTGAAGACGACTCGGTTCGGAGGGTCGAAGGTCCCGAATAGAGCGGTCGGTGGGTCACCGGCCGGCAGAACGGGCACACTGGTGGGGTGACCCTTGTGAACAGCGCTCCCAGAACGCTCGGCGATCTCGGAGAGGTCGGCCCGTTGGCCTACGGCATGTGGAGGTTCACCTCCACCGACGTCGACGCCTCGGTCGCCCTCGTCGAAGCCGCCCTCGACAACGGCATGAACCTGATCGACACCGCCGACGTCTATGGGCTCGATTGGAACGGCACCGGGTTCGGCACCGTCGAGGAGAACCTCGGTGAGGTGCTTCGGCGAGCCCCAGGTCTCCGCGACCGCATGGTGCTCGCCACCAAAGGCGGGATCCGACCGCCGGTCCCCTACGACTCGTCGCCGGCCGGCATCACCGCCGCC
>RGGX01000290.1 GCA_010024485.1 Actinomycetota bacterium
GGCGTCGATCTCGTCGAAGACCACCGTCTCCGGAGCCTCGAAACCGCCCGAGCCGGCGGTGAAGGTGTCGATCGCCAGCATGCACCTCGCCAGCTCACCACCGGAGGCCGCTCGGGCGAGGGGGAGGGCCGAGACCGTCCCGCTCGGAGAGAAGAGCATCTCGACCCGCTCCCCCGCCGCTCCCCCGCAGTCGATCTCCAGACGGGCATCAGGCAGTTCGAGAGGTCTGACCGCCTCGGTGACCGCCTCCGCGAGGCGAGCCGCTGCCGCCCGGCGCGCCTCGGCGAGGCGTGCGGACTCAGCGTCGAGCTGCCCGCGCGCCAGCTCCAACTCGGCCTCGATCTCCGCCACCGCCGTATCGCGGCCCTCGAGGGCTGCGAGGCGCTCGGCGAGCTCGTCCGCGTAACGCATCACGGCGGGAAGATCGCCGCCGTACTTCTTCATGAGGCGGCGGAGCTGGTCTCGGCGCTCGCGCACCCTGGCGAGACGCTCGGGATCGTCAGCGATACCACCCATGACGCTCCGCAGATCGCTGGTGAGCTCGCGCATCTCGGCCAACAAGGACTCAGCCCGCGCCGACAGCGCGCCGAAGGTGGGGTGACGACCCAACTCGGCGGTCGAGAGAGCGATCCGATCGTCCTCGTCGAAGGCGCTCACAGCCCGACCGGCCACCTCACGAAGCTCGTCAGCCGAGGAGAGCGTCGACTCCTCGATGTCGAGACGCTCATCCTCACCGGGGTCGTCAATGGCCGCGGAGGTGATCTCATCGATCTGGAATCGCAGGAGGTCGATCTCGCGGTATCGCTCACCGGAGTCGCCGCCGAGGGCGGCCAGACCGGCCTCCAACTCGGCGACCCGTTCGACGGCTCCCTCCCATCCCGAGGTGTCGATACCACCGAAACGGTCGACCGTGGCGCGCTGGGCGATGGCCGGGTCGGTGCCACCGTCGAGCCCGGCGATCGCGTGCACTGCTCACCCTCGGCGAGGGTGGCGCGTTTCGTCCGATTCGACCGGCGTCCATACCACCAGACCCTGAAGTCCAAGTTCGGCCTCACCGACCGCTGAGATGCTCGCCGAGCTGCACATCGAGAACCTCGCGGTCCTCGACCGCGTGACGATCCCACTGTTCGCGGGGCTGACGGCGATCACGGGCGAGACCGGCACCGGTAAGTCGATGGTGGTGCGCGCGCTCGGTCTCGTGCTCGGCGACCGAGCGGACTCCTCATTGGTCCGGACCGGTACCCAGGAGTGCCGCATCGACCTCCGGGTCGTGGGTATCGATGGTGACACCGAGACGGTGCTCACGAGGGTGGTACCCCTCGAGGGTCGGTCGCGGGCCTACATCGACGGCCGTCCGAGCACGGTCTCGGCACTCGCTGAGGCCGCATCCGCGCTGCTCGAGGTGCACGGCCAACACAGCCATCACTCCCTGCTTCGGGC
>RGGX01000030.1 GCA_010024485.1 Actinomycetota bacterium
GAGGCGTCCGAGCGTTATCCCGGCCACGACTTCGTTGCTGCGGAGCTGACCGCTGACCTTCAAATGTCTGACGAGCAGCGCCAGTCTGATGAGCAGCTTGTCGAGCTGTTTGAGTTCTGGGACTTAGGCACCCGCAACTTGAAGGTATTCACGCTGACTGGTGACAAGGCGTGCTACGACGATCTGATCGAGTTCTGTCGCTGCCACGACCACAAGGCTAGGGAGGCTCAGTGGCGTTCGAACAGCGCGATGGCCTTCAGCCGTCGCTCGAGGTGGTGCTCCATCGCCCGCGTCGCGAGCAGACCGACCTCATGGGTGACCGGGCTCTCCGGCGTGGCGAGCGCCTCGTTGAGCCGCCCCCCGAGCACCGCGCGGAGCAGTTCGAGGGCCGCCGGACTCACCGACACCCCCGAACGACAGTTGCGACAGAGCGCGCCCCCCTCACCGATGTCGAAGGCCACGAGCTCGGTCTCCGGACCCGACTCGGCGCAGCGGACACACTCGTCGAGCACCGGGCTGAGACCCTCAGCCGCGAGGAGCTTCCAGTAGAACGCGGGCACGTTCATCGGTGACGGTCGTTCAGCGATCGTGCGAAGCACCCCGACGGTCGAATCGAACAGCCGCGGTGTCGGTTCGCGTTCCAGGGCCAGCTGCTCGGCCGCCTCGATCGCCGCCATGCCCTGGGATGTCCGATCCAGCGAGGACAGCATCGGAGCCAGCCGACTGACCGACTCAGCCTGGTTGACGATGTCGAGATCGCGCCCCCGGCGCAGTTGGACGGAGATGTGGCTCATCGGTTCGAGACGACCCCCGAACTTGGAGTTGGTCTTGCGGACCCCCCGGGCGACAGCGCGCACCTTGCCGTTGTCGCGGGTCAACAGGACGACGATCCGATCCGACTCGCGGAGTCGGTAGGTGCGCAGCACCACCGCCTCGTCGCGGTAGAGCTCCTTCACGCGTCGAGTCCGCCGAACCGGCGCCGCCGCCCGGCGTACTCCGCGACGGCATCCTCGAGGTGCTCGGGGCGCAGATCAGCCCAGACCACCTCGGCGAAGACGAGTTCGGCATAGGCCAACTCCCACACCAACGACGGTGGGAGACGGTCCGCCGGGCCCAAGATGAGCACCAGATCGGGTTCGACATCGGCCGGCTCGTAGAGCACGCCCGCCACCGAGGCCTCGTTCACCGGACCGTCGCCGAGAGCCCTCATGGCTCCAGCGAAACGCTCCCGTCCGTCCGCGGCCGGATCGACAATGAGGGTGCACGTCCCGACCGACTCGGTGACGAAGCGGACCGGTCCGGCATCGGCCTCCGGCGGGACCCGCCCCGCGAGTCCCGGCGACCCGTCGGCGGCGTAGGGCCGAAGCGTCAACCACTCGACGCCGAGCTGCGAGCCGCGCTCGGCGAACGACCGCCGCCGCTCGATCCAGGCCGAACGGCCCAGTCCGTCCCAGTCGGCCGTCGAGCCACCCACGATCAGCACATGCGCCGGCGGTGCCGGATCCGCCCCCTGGCCAGCGGCGCTGGTCGTCGCGGAAGCCCTCGTGCCCATCACCGCATTCTCGCATGGAGGCATCGCTAACGTGACCTCCCCGTGGCGATCACCCCGACCCCGTCAGCGCCCGACGCTCCGAACCGTCGACTCCACGTCGCGTGCATCATGGACGGCAACGGTCGATGGGCCGAGCAGCGGAACCTCCCGCGCACCGCAGGACACACCGCCGGAGAGGAGAACCTGGCGGAGGTGGTGCGGGCCTGTGTGGCCCGCGACATCGGGTGGCTTACCGTCTTCGGCTTCTCGACCGAGAACTGGGTGCGCCCACGAGCCGAGGTGCGCCACATCCTCGGCCTGCACGAGCGCCTCTTCGGCCGCCTCGCCGAACTCAACGAGAACAACGTCCGGGTTCGCTGGATCGGTCGACCCTTCGACGGACCCGAGGCCAAGACGCCCCGCTACGTCCAACGCGCCATCCGTCGCGCGATCGACGACACCGCCAGCAACACCGGCATGACCCTCACCGTCGCCTTCGACTACGGCGGCCGCGCCGAACTGATGGCGGCGGTCCGGGCCCTTCGGGCATCCACCGGAACCGTCGCTGCCGACCGCCTCGCCCAACACCTCTACGACCCCGAACTCCCCGAGGTCGACGTCGTCGTGAGGACCAGCGGCGAGATGCGGGTCTCCAACTTCCTGCTCTGGCAGGCCACCGGAGCCGCGATCCACTTCACCGAGGCTGCGTGGCCCGACTTCGACGCCGCGGACCTCGACCGTGCACTGGACCTCGTGCGGTGAGCGACCCGACACCCGCCGTCGCCGACCTCCTCGACATCGCCACCTCCGCCCTGCCCGCCGCCGAGCGGCGACCCGGACAGCGCGAGATGGCCGACGCCGTCGACCGAGCGATCACCGACGGTCACCACCTGGTCGTCCAGGCCGGCACCGGCACCGGCAAGACCCTCGCCTACCTCGTGCCAGCCCTGCGGGCCGGCACGACCGTCGTGGTGGCCACCGCCACCAAGGCGCTCCAGGACCAGTTGGCCACCAAGGACCTGCCCTTCCTCGCCGAACACCTCCGCGAACCGCTCGGGCGCGACATCGAGTGGGCCATCCTCAAGGGTCGCTCCAACTACCTGTGCCGGCAGCGTCTCGCGGAGGTCACCTCCGGCGACGACCAACTCGCGTTGGAGGGTCTCGCGGACGCCCGACGCGAGGAGATCTCCGCCCTCGCCTCCTGGGCCGACTCGACCGAGACCGGAGACCAGGCGGAACTCGAACGGATGCCCGATGCCGCGGTGTGGCGGGCGGTCAGCGTCACCTCCGACGAGTGCCCCGGCGCCAACCGCTGCCCCCTCGGCAGCACCTGCTTCGCCGAGGTCGCCCGAGACCGAGCCCTCACCGCCGACGTGGTCGTCGTGAACACCCACCTCTACGGACTCAACGTCGGAGCCGACGACGCCATCCTGCCCGAGCACGAGGTCGTCGTCTTCGACGAGGCCCACGTCCTCGAGGACGTCATGAGCGACACCGTCGGGGTCGACCTCTCCCCCGGCAGGTTCAACACCGTGGCCTCCACCGTGCGGCGCATCATCGACGATCCGAACCTCATCGCCTCCATCACCGACGCCGGCGTGGCCTTCGGTGAGGTCATCGAGGGCCGTCGCGGGGAACGACTCGACATCCCCCTCCCCGAGGACGTCACCGGAGCCCTGGTCGCGGCCCGAGGAGCGCTCGAACGGGCCTCCACCGTCGTCAACGCCATCGAGACCGAGGTGGAGGACGCCCGCCAACGGCGCCTCCGCGCCCAGGTCATCCTCACCCGATCGACCGAGATGATCGACCGCACCCTGTCCCCGTCAGCCGACACGGTCGCCTTCGTGTCCGGGGCCCCCGGATCACCCTGCCTCGAGATCGCTCCCCTCGACGTCGGTCCCACCATGGAGGCCGGGGTGTGGACCCGACGCACCGCGATCCTGACCTCGGCCACCGTCCCGCGCTCACTCCCCGACCGCATCGGCCTGCCGGAGCCGGAGGTCATCGACGTCGGCAGCCCCTTCGACTACGAGGAGAACGCGCTCCTGTACTGCGCGATGCACCTCCCCGCCCCCAACGACCCCGCCTTCCGCGAGGCGACCCACGACGAACTGGCGGCCCTCATCACCGCGGCCGGCGGACGCACCCTCGCGCTGTTCACCAGCTGGGCAGCCATGGACGAGGCCGCCGCCGCCATGACCGGCAGGGTGCCGCACACGATCCTGACCCAACGCGACCTCCCCAAACCGGCCCTCGTGTCCGCCTTCACCGAGGACGAGTCCACCTGCCTCTTCGCCACCGCCGGACTCTTCCAGGGGGTCGACGTGCCCGGGCGCACCCTCTCGCTGGTCGTCATCGACCGGATCCCCTTCCCACGGCCCGACGACCCGCTGCTCTCGGCGCGACGCGACCGACTGGGACGGGCCGCCTTCTCCCAGATCGACCTGCCCCGGGCGGCGACCATGCTCGCCCAGGCGAGCGGTCGACTCATCAGGAGCGACACCGACCGCGGAGTGGTCGCCGTGCTCGACCGCCGACTCGGCACCGCCGGCTACCGCTGGGATCTGATCTCCACCCTGCCACCGATGCGACGCACCCGCGACCGCGCCGAAGCCGAGCGCTTCCTCCGGGCGATCACCGACTGACCCCCCAGCCACAGGGCCGTCTACGGTGCGGACATGGCCGACGAACCAGCCCTCGTGCAGCTCGGGTTGGACCGGGGTGTCGCCACGATCACCCTCGACTCACAGCCCAACCGCAACGCGCTGTCGCGCCGACTGCTCGACGACCTCCACCGAGCCCTCGACGGCGCCGAGGAGGCCGAGGCCCGCGCCGTCGTCCTCACCCACGCCGGACCGGCGTTCTGCTCGGGAGCCGACCTCCGCGAACGCTCATCGGGCCCTCCGGACTCCGGGCCGATGGTGGCCGCGCTCGAGCGCCTCATGGACATGCCGCGACCCACCATCGCGGCCGTGCGGGGAGCGGTGCGCGCCGGAGGCATCGGCCTGATGGCCTCCTGCGACCTCATCGTGGTCGACCCGTCGGTCGACTTCGCGCTCACCGAGGTCCGCATCGGTGTCGCCCCCGCCATCATCTCGGTGCCGATCCTCCGCCGCGTCAACCCCGGCAGGATCGCCTCCGCCATGCTGACCGGAGAGCGGTTCAGCGCCGAGGAGGCCCGCGACATGGGACTCGTCACCCACGTCAGCGCCGATGTCGTCGACACCGTGGATGAACTCTGCGACGGCATCCGCCGCGGCGCCCCGAACGCGGTGGCAGCCACCAAACGACTGCTCGGGGAGGTGCCCCACCTCGATCGCACCGAGGGGTTCGACGCCATGCGACGGCTCAGCGAGGAGCTGTTCACCTCCGACGACGCGGCTGAGGGGATGGCCGCGTTCGCCGAGAAGCGCACCCCGCGCTGGGCAGACTGACCGAGCCGGTCGGGCGGCCGACCAGACCGCGCCTCAGGCCATCAACCGATAACCGAGACCGCGGACCGTCACGATGAGGCGGGGCTCGTCGGGGACGTCCTCCACCTTGAGCCGGAGTCGCCGCACATGGGCATCGACGAGTCGGGAGTCGCCGAGGTACTCGTACCCCCACACCCGTTCGAGCAGCTGATCGCGACTCAGCACCGCGCCGACATGATCGGCGAACTCACAGAGCAGCCGATACTCGGTACGGGTCACCGCGATCTCGACATCGTCCTTCGCCACCACCTGCCGATCACGGTCCAGAGAGACATTGCCGAAGCGCTCCACCCCACTCGGCTCAGGACCCTCGGGGGCCGGCGAGAGCTTCGCCCGACGCAGCAGCGCACGGATGCGGGCGGCGAGCTCCTTCGGGACCACCGGCTTGGTGACGTAGTCATCGGCCCCGGCCTCGAGCCCGGCCACGAGATCCTGGGTCTCGGTCTGGGCGGTGATGATGATGATCGGAACGGTCGAGGAGGCCCTCAACGCTCGACAGACCTCGAACCCCGAGAGATCGGGCAGCCGCAGGTCGAGCAGGACGAGATCCGGGTGATGCTGACCGAACTGCACGAGACCCGACGCCCCATCGGCCGCCTCGTGGACCAGGTATCCCTCATCCTCGAGAGCGAGCCTGAGCGCGAGCCGGATCGCGTCGTCATCCTCGATGAACAGCAACGAGTCCACCCACGCAGTGTGCCACGAGCGCGGGCGGACACCGCTCCCCGATTTGTTACACAAATCGCACAGAACGGGCATGGCCGCGTCATACGGCGCGAGCATCATCATCGGTGTTCACGCTGCCCCGGTGAGGTACCTCCCTCCCCCTGGTGCCTCACCGGCAGCGGCGGAACCCGGGCCCTCCGCCAGACCGCCGCGTCCCCTCCTGCTACCCGGGTGAGCAACACTGTCCAGATGGCACTCCTCCGCTCGCCGAGACTCAGCACGCGTGTCGCGCTGTTCTTCGGCCTGATCGGACTGCTCGCCGGACTCGGACTCACCACCGCCACCTACTCGATCGCGCGCGACTCCCTGCTCGACCAACGCGTCTCCGCGGCGCGCTCCTCGGCATTCGACAACGCGCTCGCCGTCAAGAGCGCCTTCGACCAGGCGCTCCTTCCCGACGGACGCCTCGATCGAGAGGTGATCTCCGACTCGTTCCTCAACCTCGACATGGAACCCGGCGGATTCAGCATGCTGACCGAGCCGTACATCCCGCTGTACCTGCAGTTCCCGGCCTCCGCCTTCCCCGCCGAACTCCTCGAGTCGGTCAACCGAACCCAGTCCGGCCAGCAGCAGTTCATCCACGACGGAGAGCCGTACATCGGCATCGGCGTGCACATCGCGGCCTACGACACCTCCTACGTCGAGGCGTTCCCCCTCGCATCGACCGAGCGCACCCTTCGGATCATCTTCACCGCCCTGCTCATCGGGTCGGCCCTCGCCGCCCTGTTCGCGACCTTCTTCGGATTCACCACCAGCCGGGGCCTGCTGAAACCGCTGACCCGCGTGGCCGACGCCGCCGGCGACATCGCCCAGGGAGCACTCGACTCCCGCCTCGAGACCTCCGACGACCCCGAGCTCGACCGGCTCGTCCAGTCGTTCAACGAGATGGCCGACGCCGTCCAGACCCGAATCGAGCGAGAAGCCCGCTTCGCCTCGGACGTCAGCCACGAGCTCCGATCCCCGATCACCGCCATGACCGCCGCCGTCGAGGTTCTCGCCGTCCGGCGCGACGAACTCGGCGACCGCTCCCAGCAGGCCCTCGACCTGCTCGTCGAACAGGTCCGACGGTTCGACGCGATGGTCATCGACCTCCTCGAACTCTCGCGACTCGACGCCGGCGCCGTCGACGGCCACGACGAGGAACTCGACCTCGTCGAATGGGCGCAGCGGGTCACCGCCCGATCCGGTTCACCCGACATACCCGTCGATGTCGAACGCGGAGCGCCGCGACGAGCCATCGTCGACAAGGTCCGCCTCGAGCGCATCCTCGGCAACCTCGTCGACAACGCGGCCCACCACGCCGGCGGCGCGACCCGGGTGTCCATCGAGCCGGGCGACCGGGTCGGAACGCTCCTGATCGCCGTCGAGGACGCCGGACCGGGAGTGGCCGCGAGCGAACGCGAGCGGATCTTCGAGCGGTTCGCGCGCGGCAGCGCCGCTCGACACCGTGTGGGGACCGGCCTGGGACTGGCCCTCGTCGCGGAACACGCCGCAGCCATGGGAGGAGAGGCCTGGGTCGAGGACCGACCCTACGGCGGATCGCGCTTCGTGGTCCGACTCCCACGAGACCGTTCGGAGCTGTCGACATGACCCCCGCACGGCGCTCCCACCTGGTGCTCGGCGCAGCCCTGGCGCTCCTGATCAGCGCCTGCGGGCTGCCGATCGACGACCGGGTGCAGACCTTCGACGAGGTCCCCTTCGACCTGGCGGCGCCGACGACCACCTCAACGACGACGACGACCACCGAACCTCCGGAACCGCCCGACGAAGCCGTGCCGCCCGACGTCGAGGAGTCGACGACCACCACGATCGTGCGCACCTCGAGCGTTGACCTCTTCTATGTGCTCGGGGCCCGGGGTGACCTGCAACAGGTCACCTCGGCGCTCCCGGCCCCCATCTCCGATGCCGTGCTCATCGACCAGCTCGAGAACGCCCCAACCGGGACCGGGACCCCGCTGCGAACCGCCGTCGCACGGAACCTCATCTCTGGTTTCACCGTCGACCGCGGCCTCGCCGTCGTCGATCTGAACCGCAGCGTGCTGTCACGGACCAACAGCTCGGAGCAACGGCGGGCCATCGCCCAGATCGCACTGACACTCACCCTGTTCACCACCCCCGACGGCGGCATCGGACAGGTGTCGTTCACCGTCTCCGGCGATCCGATCAGCGTGTTCGTCCCCGCGCGGGGGGCCAACAGCGAACCCGGCGAACCACTCGCGCACTCCGACTTCACCTCGCTGGTCTCGGGTGCCCCGCCGCCGACCGCGCCGCCCACCACCAGTACGACGACAAGCACGACCAGCACAACGACAACGAGCACGACCAGCACGACGACAACGACGACGACCATCGCCCCGACGGGCGACACATCGACGACAACGACGAGCCTCACCCCCGAGGGGTAGACACCTCAGTAGCCGAGGCGCTCGACCCGGTCGGGTCGTCGCTGCCAGTCGCGGTCGACCTTCACCCGGAGCTCGAGATGCGCGCCGGCCGGCATCTGCGCACGCGCGCGCTGGCCCACCTCCTTCAGGACCGAGCCACCGCGCCCGATGACCATGCCCTTCTGGCTCTCGCGCTCGACGATGATGTCGCACCGGACCCGCGGCCACTCCCACTCGGTGACCCTGGTGGCGATGGAGTACGGCAGCTCGTCGCGCACCACGGCGAGCAACTGCTCCCGTACGAGCTCGGCCACCCAGAGCTCGTCATCCGGGAGATCCGTCCCCTCCGGATACAGGGCGGGACCCGACGGCATGCGGGCCGCGAGATGCTCCACCAGCGCGTCGAGCCCCTCACCGGTCCGGGCCGACACCGGGAAGTAGGCCTCCGCATCGAGCTCCGAGGCCGCGCCGAGAGCCGCGAGCACCTCTTCGGGGCGAGCCCGATCGCACTTGTTCACCACCACCACCGTCGAGGCCAGATCCAACCGCTCGGCCACCCATCGATCACCCCGCCCGAACCGGGCGGTCGCATCGAGCACGAGACACTGGACATCGACATCCCCGGCGCTCTCCAGAGCCGTCGAGTTCACCCGCTCCCCGAGCGCGCTCACCGGCTTGTGCAGACCTGGGGTGTCGACGAACACCAGTTGCACCCCGGGCCGGTTCGCAACGCCGACGATCCGATGACGAGTCGTCTGCGGCTTGTCGGAGACGATGCTCACCTTCCGACCACACACGGCGTTGACAATCGAGCTCTTCCCGACGTTCGGCCGCCCCACCAAGGCGACAAGACCGCAACGGTGCTCCTCGTGCGGCGCGACCATGGACCATTCGTACCAGAGCCGGCGCCCCGGGACGCACCGCCGAGTGCGGCCGGCACGAGGCCCCCTGTCATGATGGGGGCATGAGCGCACGAACCATCAACGGCGTCGACGAGATGAAGGCACTCGTCGGCGAGCACCTCGGCTACAGCCCCTACGTGGAGATCACCCAGGAACAGGTGAACCTGTTCGCCGACGCCACCGGAGACCACCAGTGGATCCACATCGACGTCGAGCGGGCCAAGGCCGGACCGTTCGGTGGCCCCATCGCCCACGGTTACCTCACCCTCAGCCTCGGCCCGAGCCTCTACAGCCAGATCGTCGAGATCTCGCCGGGGTGCTCGCCGAAGCCGGCCTCGGCTGCCACACGGAACGCGCCGACCTCCCACCCCACCGGTCCGGACAGGACCATCTCGGGATCCTCACCCACAACCGGCTCGAATACCTCGAGTCGATGATCGGCGCCCTCAAGGCGCGGGTCGCGCCCTTCAACATCAACTACCGGTACGGGCCCGCCGAACTCGAGCAGCTCCTCACCCTGGCCTCCGCCTCGGCCCTCGTCGTGCAGGGCGCGCTCGCCGAGCGGATCCGACCCGTCATCGACCGTCTCCCGCGACTCGGCCTCCTCCTCCAGATCGATGACGGCTCCGGAGCCGACCTGCTCCCGGGAGCCCTCGACTACGAGGACGCGCTCAACCGCGTCGACCCCACCCGAGGTGGGCTGGCCGACGTCACCCCGTCCCCCGACGACCTCTACCTGCTGTTCACCGGCGGGACCACCGGCATGCCCAAAGGGGTGATGTGGCGGAACGGCGATGCCGTCACCGAGTGCTTCAACGGCTCCCGACGGGCGAACACCATCGAGGACTTCGCGGGAGCCGCCGACACCGGGCTCAGGAGCCTCCCCGCCGCGCCCTTCATGCACGGAGCCGGCCACTGGTCGGCCATGAGGGCCCTCCTCGGCGGGGGCACCGTCGTCATCCCCGAACACGACGGTCGTCTCGACCCCCATGCGGTGTGGTCCACCATCGACCGCGAACAGGTCAACCTGATGCTCATCGTCGGAGACGCCTTCGCCCGCCCACTCATCGAGGCCTACGACCGAGGCGACCACGACGGTTCGAGCCTGAACGTCCTCGTCACCGGTGGCGCGGCCCTCTCAGCCGGCGTCGCCCGCCAGATCCTCGACCGACTGCCCACCGTGATGATCGTCGACGGATTCGGCTCCTCCGAGGCCGGAGGCCAGATGACCAGGGTGACGACCTCCGGCAATCCGGACACCCCTGGATTCAAGGTGAACGACCGCACCTTCGTCCTCTCCGAGGACCGGCAGCGGCATCTGCACCGCTTGATCACCAGCCAGATAACGCCACAAAGGTGTGTGGTGCGCATTCGCCGCTGCCTGCAGCACCGCCATGGAGGTAGCGACCAACGCATTACCACCCAAACGAGATTTATTCGGCGTGCCATCCAACTCAACTAACACCCCGTCGATGATTTCCTGGTGCGCAGCATCCTGCCCAACTAACACGGGGGCGATTTCATTTTTTACATTCGCCACCGCCCGACTCACGCCATAACCTGCTTGCGCGCTACCACCATCACGCAACTCAACCGCTTCATGGCTACCTGTCGATGCACCCGCGGGCGCAATACCACGGCCCACAGTACCGTCTTCTAGCGTT
>RGGX01000291.1 GCA_010024485.1 Actinomycetota bacterium
AGGCAGGGGTATGACGTGTGGTGATCTCCATGGGGTCATCCTGCCACGGCCCGCTCAGGGCCGTGGCTCAGATCACTTCTGCGAGTCGCTGGAGCCGACGATGGCCTGTGCCGCGGAGAGCCGGGCGATCGGCACGCGGAACGGCGAGCAACTGACGTAGTCGAGGCCGAGTCGGTAGAAGAGGTCGATCGACTCGGGATCACCGCCGTGCTCACCGCAGACACCGAGCTTCAGGTCGGGCTTGGTGGAACGACCGCGCTCGGCTCCGAGACGGACGAGATCACCGACACCGGACTGGTCGATGGTGTCGAACGGGTTCCGCTTGAGCAGACCCTGCTCGAGGTAGGCGGGCATCATCCGGCTCTCCACATCGTCACGGCTGAACCCGAAGGTCAACTGGGTGAGGTCATTGGTGCCGAACGAGAAGAAGTCGGCGGCCTCGGCGATCTCATCGGCGCGCACCGCGGCCCGCGGCGTCTCGACCATGGTGCCGATCGAGATGTTCGGCTTCCGACGCATGCCCTTGAGCGCGGCGTCGACCTCCTCCTGGACCCACGAGCGGGCGAGCGCGAGCTCCTCCCGGGTCACCGTCAGCGGGATCATGATCTCGACGATCGGACGCCCGCCGGCCTCACGCAGCTTCGCCGCCGCGTCGAGGAGGGCTCGTACCTGCATGGCGTAGAGCCCCGGCTTGATGACGCCGAGACGGACACCGCGGGTGCCGATCATCGGGTTGTGCTCAGCCCACGATTCGGCGGCCGCGAGCAATTTCTCATCGCGCGAGGAGAGCCCGCGCTTGGCGGCCTTCACCTTCAACTCCTCCACCGAGGGGAGGAACTCGTGCAGCGGCGGGTCGAGGAGACGGATCGTCACCGGGAGGCCGTCCATGGCCTCGAGGATCTCCTCGAAGTCGGCCTGCTGGGCGACGCGCAGCTGCTCGAGGGCCTTGGCCTCCTTGCGGGGGGTGTCCGCCAGGATCATGGCGCGCACGATCGGGAGGCGGTCGGGCGCGAGGAACATGTGCTCGGTGCGGCACAGACCGATGCCCTCGGCGCCCTTGTCGCGGGCGACAGCGGCATCGGCGCCGGTGTCGGCGTTGGCGCGAACGGCAAGTCGACCCTTACGGATCGCGTCAGCCCACGAGAGGATGACGTCGTACTCCTTCGGCGGTTCGGCGTTCGCCATCTCGAGGGCACCGAGCATGATCTCTCCGCTCTGGCCATCGATCGAGATGACGTCACCCTGCTTGACGACGGTGTTCCCGACGCTGAACCGGCGTCCCTCGATGCGCACCTGCTCGGCACCGACCACCGCTGGGGTGCCCCAGCCGCGGGCGACGACCGCGGCGTGGCTGACGAGCCCACCGCGGGAGGTCAGGATGCCCTCGGCGACCATCATGCCGTGGACGTCCTCCGGGCTCGTCTCGCTGCGCACCAGGA
>RGGX01000292.1 GCA_010024485.1 Actinomycetota bacterium
GGGATGTGCTCGATTGAGGCCTGGGTGTCGCTCACCCGCATCCACGACCGCTCCCCCGACGAGGTGCGCCGCGTCTGGACCTCCGCCGTGACCGCGCTGGTGGCCCCATGACCCGCCCCGCGCGCTTCGAGGGCTCGATCGGTCGCACCGTGGCCGAGTCGACTCCATGGTGGGACGAACCCCCGATCGCGAGGGAGGGCTCGCCCGACGTCGTCGTCATCCTCCTCGACGACACCGGTTTCGCGCAGCTCGGCTGCTTCGGCTCCGAGATCGACACCCCCAACATCGACGCCCTCGCGGCGGACGGCCTCCGGTTCACCAACTTCCATGTCACCCCGCTCTGCTCGCCGACTCGGGCGGCGTTGATGACGGGCCGGGCCAACCACGCGGTCGGTATGCGCTCGGTGTCGAACTTCCGGACCGGCTTCCCGAACCAGCTCGGGCACATCTCGCCCCACGCGACGACGATGGCCGAGGTTCTCCGCGAGGGGGGCTACGCGACGCTCTGCGCCGGCAAATGGCATCTGGCGCCGATCGAACAGTGCTCGGCGGCCGGGCCCTTCGACCAGTGGCCCCTCGGTCGCGGCTTCGACCGCTTCTACGGATTCCTCGACGGCGAGACCGACCAGTTCCACCCCGACCTGGTCGCCGACAACCACATGGTCGCTCCCCCATCGACACCCGAGGACGGCTACCACCTCTCGGAGGACCTGGTCGATCGAGCGCTGGCGATGTACTCCGACTCGGTCGGCATCCGCCCCGATCGACCGGTGTTCCTCTACCTGCCCTTCGGCGCGACCCACGCCCCGCATCAGGCCCCCCGCGAGTTCATGGAGAAGTACCGGGGGCGCTTCGACGACGGCTGGGACGCGGTGCGCGATAGGTGGTTCGCCCGTCAGGTCGAGATGGGCATCGTGCCCTCGCACACGCGGCTCGCGCCCCGTAATCCCGGTGTCGAGGCCTGGGATGATCTCCCCGAGGTCCAACGCCGACTCGCGGCCCGACTCCAGGAGGCGTTCGCCGCATTCCTCGACCACACCGACACCCAGATCGGTCGGCTCGTGGACGGCCTCCGACGTCTCGGCCGACTCGACAACACCCTCCTCATGGTGCTCGCCGACAACGGCGCCTCCCAGGAGGGCGGGCCCTACGGGGTGATGCACGAGATGAAGTTCTTCAACGGCATCCTCGAGACACCCGAGCAGGCCGTGAAGCGCATCGATGACATCGGTGGACCGAACAGCCACACCAACTACCCGTGGGGCTGGGCCCAGGCCGGCAACACCCCGTTCCGTTGGTACAAGCAGAACACCCACGAGGGCGGTGTCCACGTTCCCCTCATCGTCCACTGGCCTGCCGGTATCGACCCGGAGGAGCGCGGTGGCCTGCTCGAACCGCCCGGACCCCTCGGTCTCGCAGCGCAGCAGGGCCGCGTCGTC
>RGGX01000293.1 GCA_010024485.1 Actinomycetota bacterium
AGCCGTCGAACAACGGCGTCATGTCGAAGTCGGCGACGTCGGCATCCAGTTGATCGACCGAGGGCGCGGTGAGATCACCGGCCGCGGTCTCGAGCACGGCCGGCAACAGGTTGGCGTCGCTCGTCGAGTTGAGGAACAACTGCTCGCGCGACAACACGTTGCGCACCGCGCGTCCGATCGCCCCGTGATCGGTCAACGGCTCGTACCAGGAGAACCTCGGGCCGTCGTAGTCCACCGACCAGCGGCCCTTCGCGATCGACTTGATGGTCTGCACCGCAACGTTCCGATCGGCGCACACCGCGAGCAGTTCCTCGACATCGCTGCGATATGCCGGATTGGCGAGCATCGTGTGATTGAACGGGAACAGGACCGAGTCGAAGTCGAACTCGGCGAGGCTGCGCACATGCATCGACGGGATGCGCACCCCGTGTCCCGTCACCCCGATCCAGTCGACGAGCCCCTCGTCTCGGGCTGCGGCCAGCGCCTCGACGGCTCCGCCGGGCCGGAAGGCCGTCTCCCACTCATCGACCTCGACGAGGTTGTGCAACTGGATCAACTCGACCCGGTCGACACCCATACGTCGCAGTGAGTCCTCCAGACCGGCCCGCGCCGCGTCACCGGTTCGCTCACCGGTCTTGGTGGCGAGGAAGATCGACGCCCGGTGCTCGGCGAGCCAGGGCTGCATGACGTCCTCAGCGTGGCCGTAGGAGTGGGCGGTGTCGTAGTGGTTGACCCCGGCGACTCGGGCGATCTCCAGGGTGTCGTAGGCGCGTCGCTGCGACATCTCCCCGAGGGCAGCGCCCCCGAAGATGACCCTCGACGAGAGGTGTCCGGTGCGGCCGAAGACTGCGGTGGGGACCATGGGTCGACCCTAGTGGTCGAGCCCTGAGCCCTCATTAGACGCCAGTTCATCACCGGCATCGAAGTCGTTCGGGAGTCGGCGGTAGGCGGAGCGACCGAGCAGGTGCGTGCCGACCGGGCCGGTCACCAACTGCAACACCACCACGAGCAGCGCCGTCACCAGCGCGGCGACCGAGCGCACCGACAGCGCCACACCGACGGCGATGGCGAGGATGCCGAGCGTCGGTGCCTTGGCCGCCGAGTGCATCCGCGCGAACACCGACTGGAAGCGGACCACGCCGACACCGGCGAGGAGGATGAGCGCCGAACCGAACACGAGCAGCACGCCGGCGACGGTGTCGATCATGCTCCCCTCCTCTCCACGTATCGGGCGAGCACGCCGGTCCCGACAAAGGCGACGAGGGCGACCACGAGCACGGTGTCGAGACCGGCGACCGAGTCGTCGCTCGCCACCTCCACCAGGATCCCGCAGGTGATCACCATCAGCAGGCCATCGACGGCGATCACCCGGTCGACGACCGACGGCCCGATGAAGAGCCGAACCATGAA
>RGGX01000294.1 GCA_010024485.1 Actinomycetota bacterium
GATGCGGTGCGCGGCATCCTCGACGGTCACATCGTGCTCTCACGCCAACTCGCCAACAGCGGCCACTTCCCAGCAATCGATGTGCTCCAAAGCGTGTCGCGGCTCGCGGCAACCGTGCACAACGACCATCAACAAACGGTCAGCCGTCGCCTCCGCGAACTCATGGCCGAGTACACCAACGCCCGCGACCTCCTCGAAGTCGGCGCCTACGTGCCCGGAGCCAGCAAGAGCCTCGACGACGCAGTCGAGCACATGCCCGACATCAATCGCTTCCTGATGCAGGGACACAGCGACCAGACATCTCCCGATCACACCTGGAGAATGCTTGAACAAGCCATCGGCATGCCCCGAGCTGAAGCCCGTGAGCCGTCGGCACCCGCCAGCCCCCGTGAGAGGGCAGCAGCATGAGCAAGTCGCGCCGCGTCGCCCGTCTCGTACGCCTACGCAAACTCGAAGAAGATGTCGCCTCCCGTGAAGTGGCGGTCACCCGCCGCGACCATTCGGAGAGCGAACAGCGGGTCCACGACCTCGAAGGCAGCCTCACCCGACTGTCCAGTCAACGGCGAAACAACCGAAACGCTCATGCAGCTGACGCCGTCATGCACTCCGACGTGATCCGCAAATCGCTCGCCGCTGCCCGGTCTGCGGAACGAGCCAACTTCGAGAGTGCCAACGCCGCCGCCGAAGTGCACGCCGACGCGGTACGTCGACGCCGCGCCCTCGACAACGTCCGAGAGCGCCTCCGGCACATCGAACACCTCGAGGCCGACCGTCGGGCCAACCGCGAACTCGGTGAGCTCGCCACCCTCCACCACATCAGCAAGAACGCACAACACCAGGAGTATCAGTGAACGTTCCCACGGTTTCCATCGACCATGTCCCCGCGCCGACCGACGCTCCGAGCGACCCAGCGATCTTCGACCAGATGTTCGCCGCCGCGATGGCGCACGCACCGGTGACTGCCGACGACGGCGACACTGACCTCGAGACCGCCGATCTCGACAGCCTCGTCACGGCCACCGACGACACGTTCGACCTCGGCCTCACCCTCGCGGCACTTCCAAAAGCCCCGCAACACCCCGCTGTCAGCGTCACCGACGACACCGCAGATGACCATGCCGACGCCGAGATCACACGCGGAGCGCTCAGCCCGGGATCGGTCATTGGAACCGACAGAGCGGTGAGCGACCTCGGGGAGGAGCTGGCCGTCGACCTCGCGATCGAACCCGTGGATTCGCCGCCCAGCTCACCTGCGGACACCATGTCCGAACTCGGAGAGCCCGTCGAAACATCCGCCATCGCGACCACGCCTCAGGGCCAGTCGACTGATGATGGGCAACTCGGCGACGAGTCAACCACCAGCAACCCGAACCAGGAAGTCACCAACGACCTTGGGATCGACCCGGCCAT
>RGGX01000295.1 GCA_010024485.1 Actinomycetota bacterium
AGCACATATCCGCGGCCCTCGTTCGACGGGAACACGCCGTCATTGACGAGCATGGTCGCCGAGCGAGCATGCTCGGCGAGCACGCGCATGGCGAAGGAGTCACGGTCGTCGTACTCGCCCGGGCGATAGGTGCGCCCGGTGAGCGAGCAGGCCCGATCGAGCAGAGGTGCCATGAGGTCGGTCTCCCAGACCGAGTCGACCCCCTGCAGCAACGCGAGGATGCGCTCAAGGCCAGCACCGGTGTCGACCGAGGGCTTCGGAAGCGGGGTTCGCGATCCATCCTCCGCCTGGTTGAACTGCATGAAGACGAGGTTCCAGAACTCCATGTAGCGGTCACCCGTCGGATCGGTGAGGGGACCACCCTCAGGGCCGAAGGCGGGCCCACGATCGATGTGAATCTCGCTACACGGACCGCAGGGGCCGGTATCGCCCATCTGCCAGAAGTTGTCCTTGTCGCCGAGACGCTGGATGCGGTCAAGCGGCACGCCCACCTGCTCGTGCCAGATCGCCTCCGCCTCGTCATCGGACTCGTGGACGGTGATCCAGAGACGGTCGCCGTCGAAACCCCATCCCTCGGTGACGAGCTCCCAGCTCCACGGGATGATCTCGGACTTGAAGTAGTCACCGAAGGAGAAGTTGCCGAGCATCTCGAAGAAGACCAGGTGACGCTTCGTTCGACCCACGTCATCGAGGTCGTTGTGCTTGCCTCCCGCGCGGGCGCACTTCTGGGAGGTCACCGCCCGCGAGTACGGCGGCACCTCGTCGCCCACGAAGTACGGCTTGAAGGGCACCATCCCGGCGACGGTGAACATGATCGACGGGTCGTGCGGGATCAGGCTCGCCGAGTCGACCACGGCGTGGTCCCGCTCCCGGAAGAAGTCGAGGAAGGAGTCGCGCAGGCCGTCGGCCGTGACCGAGGAGGGGTTGAGCAGGCTGGACATCGGAGTGCTGATCCTACCGACGCCGGTACCCTCGGCCCCGTGGCGAGCCCCCAGGCCTCACGACCGGGAACCGAACCCGTCGACGACATCGACGACGTGCACGAATGGATCTCGTTCGGCGACTCGACCGAGGACCGCACCTGGATGATCGACGCGACCTACATGCGATCGAACCATCGCTGCATCTACGGCGAGGGCTGCCAGGGCATCCTCGACGACGACGCGACCGAGATGGCCCAGGGATGCTGCAGTTACGGGGCCCACTTCGTCGACGACGACGACGTCCAGAACGTGGTCCGAGCCTTCACCCGTCTCGATGCCGAGGTGATGCAGTTCCACGCCAAGGCGGTCAAGAAGGGATTCCTCGCGGCGGGCGAGGACGCCGACGGCGGCACACCGGTGACCACCACGCGCCTGGTCGACGATGCCTGCATCTTCTTGAACCGACCGGGCTTCCCAGCCGG
>RGGX01000296.1 GCA_010024485.1 Actinomycetota bacterium
TCGCGTACCCGTTCGCGTACTTCTGCGCCACCCGTTCGGCGATGGTGCGCAACCTGTTGCTGGTCGCGGTCATGATCCCGTTCTGGACGAACTTCCTGGTCCGCAACTACGCCTGGCGGTTGCTGCTGTCATCCGGGGGACCGGTCTCGTCGTTCACCGAGTCGATCGGACTCGGCCCCACCGAGATCCTCTTCACCAAGACCGCCGTCGTCATCGGCTTGGTCTACGCCTATCTGCCGTTCATGATCCTGCCGCTGTTCGCCTCCATCGACCGCCTCGACTGGCGCCTCGTCGAGGCGAGTCGCGATCTCTACGCCTCCGGACCGGCGAGCTTCCGTCGGGTGGTGCTCCCGCTCACCATGCCGGGGGTGATCGCCGGGTCGATCCTGGTCTTCGTCCCGTCGATGGGCGCCTACGTCACGCCCGAACTGCTGGGCGGGGGCAAGGAGACCCTGCTCGGTTCCTACATCGTCACCCAGTTCCTCACCGCGCGGAACTGGCCGGTCGGAGCCTCGCTCTCGTTCGTGCTCATGGCCGTCATGCTGGTCTCGACGATCATCTACTTCCGCGCCGGGGCGAAGAACCTGTGAGCGGACGCACCCTCGCACCGACCACCCGCTGGGTTCTGAGGTCGAACGGCGCGCTTGTGCTGGCCTTCCTCTACGCCCCGATCATCCTGCTCGCGATCTACTCCTTCAGCGGGAGCCGACTCCCGGGGGAGTGGGGCGGGTTCACCACCGAGTGGTACGTCCGGCTCTTCGACGACTCCCGCATCCAGAAGACGATCGGTGTCTCGGTGCGTGTCGCGCTGGTCTCGACCGTCATCGCGACGGTGCTCGGCACGATGTCGGCCCTCGCGCTCGAGAGATTCAAGTTCCGCGGTCGTCGCGTCTTCGACGCGCTCCTCTACCTGCCGATCATCATCCCTGACGTCACCATGGCGGTGATGATGCTGATGTTCTTCACCCAGGCCTTCGATCTGGTCGACCTGCTGTTCGGCCTCGGCCTCTCGAAGGGCTTCGCCACGATCGTCGTGAGCCATGTGGCCTTCAACATCGCCTTCGTCTCGGTCGTCGTCCGCGCCCGGATCGCGGGCATGGACGCCACCCTCGAGCAGGCCGCGGCCGATCTCTACGCCAACCGCTGGCAGGCGTTCAGATTCGTGACCCTGCCGCTGATCGCACCGGGAGTACTCGGTGGCGCACTGCTCGCGATCACCCTCTCGCTCGACGATGTGGTGGTGACGCAGTTCGTGGCGGGTCCCGGCAGTACTACGCTCCCGGTCTACGTCTTCTCGCTCATCCGCAAGGGCGTGACGCCAACGATCAACGCGGTGTCGGTGATCATGCTGTTGGCGTCGCTCACCCTCGTGGCGGGCTCG
>RGGX01000297.1 GCA_010024485.1 Actinomycetota bacterium
GACATCGCTCGGCACGTGGAGGTTCGTGATCCCCCGGTCGGAGTCGACCATCGAGAGCGGCGGGCCGGCGGCGTAGGCGGCAGCGATCGCGGCATCGAACGCGAGGCGCCGGTCCTCCGGCATCGACTCGGCAGCCGACAACACCGAGGCGAGACCGTTGTTCGGGTTCGCGCCCGCGGCCGCGAGGTCGTCGCCGAACTCAGCGAACACCTCGGCGAAGTAGGCGCGGACCGCGTGACCGAAGATGATCGGGTCGGAGACCTTCATCATGGTCGCCTTCATGTGCAGCGAGAGCAGGATCCCACTCGACCGGGCCTCGGCGATCTCCCGATCGAGGAAGGCGCGCAGCGCGGTGGCATCCATGAAGGTGGCGTCGATCACCTCGCCGGCGAGGACCGGGACCGACTCCTTGAGGACGGTGACCTCGCCGTCGGCGGCGACATGCTCGATGCGGACCGCGCCGTCGGCAGCGACGGTGGTCGACTGCTCGTTCGAACGGAAGTCGCGCTCGCCCATCGTGGCCACGTGGGTCGCCGAGTCAGGCGACCAGGCGCCCATCGAATGCGGATGCGACTTGGCGTACTCCTTGACGGCCCGCGGGGCCCGGCGATCGGAGTTGCCCTCTCGGAGCACCGGGTTGACCGCGGAGCCCTTCACCCGGTCGTAGCGGGCTCGGATCTCTCGCTCGGCGTCATCGGCGGGGTCGTCGGGATGATCGGGAAGGTCGTACCCCTTGGCCTGGAGTTCGGCGATCGCCGCCTTCAACTGGGGGAGGGAGGCGGAGATGTTGGGCAACTTGATGATGTTGGCCTCGGGGGTCAACGTCATCGCGCCGAGTTCGGTGAGATGGTCGGGGATGCGCTGGTCCTCCGAGAGCCGCTCGGGGAAGGCCGCGATGATCCGGCCAGCGAGGGAGATGTCGCGCAGCTCGACGTCGATGCCGGCCTGGGCGGCGAAGGCGCGGACCACCGGGAGCAGCGAGTGGGTGGCGAGCGCGGGCGCCTCGTCGGTGTACGTGTAGCGGATGGTCGGCTGCTCGGACATTGATCTCCCGATCGGTTCGTTCTGAGGCTGTGATGGGGGTGCCTCGAGGGTCGGCTCCGAGGTTACCGGCCGCCCCCGCGGCGGTCAGGACGTGAACCGCTCGATCAGATCGAGGAGATCGTCGTAGTCGTCGAGGGCCGGGAGGTCCGGATGCTCCTCGCGGACGCGCTCAGGCGACCGGAAGAGCGCGGCGTGGTCGGCGGCCCGCAGCATCGAGAGGTCGTTGTAGGAGTCGCCCGCGGCGATCACGGAGAAACCGATCTGGTGGAACGCCTCGACCGCCCGGCGCTTCTGGTCGGCCTGTCGGAGCCGATAGTCGACGATCCGGTCCTGCTC
>RGGX01000298.1 GCA_010024485.1 Actinomycetota bacterium
GCCTCGCAGGCGGCGATGATCGCCTTGTAGTCTTCGCGCATCGCCTTGTTGGAGAAGTTGGTGTGGCAGCCGGCGCCGTTCCAGTCACCCTTTTTGGGCTTGGCGTCGAGGCTGATCGCCACGTCGTAGTCCTCGGCGATGCGATGCAGCAGCCAACGGGCGACATTGAGCTGGTCGCCGACGGCGGTCGGGCCGAGCGGGCCGACCTGGAACTCCCACTGTCCGGGCATGACCTCGGGGTTGGTGCCCGAGATCATGAGGCCGGCGTCGATGCAGGCCTGGGTGTGCTCCTCAACGATGTCACGACCCATGATTCGGCCGGTGCCGACACCGCAGTAGTAGGGGCCTTGCGGGCCGGGCTGACCGCCACCGGGAGGGAAGCCGAGGGGGGTGCCGTCGGGACGGAGCATGGTGTACTCCTGCTCGAGGCCGAAGAGCATCTCGTCGGCGGCGAACTTCTTCTCGACGCGGGCGCAGGCGGCGCGGGTGTTCGACGGATGGGGGCGCATGGTCGAGGCGAGCAGCACCTCGCACATCACGAGGATGTTGCGGCCTCCGCGGATCGGGTCGGGGCAGGAGAAGACCGGTCGGAGGACGCAGTCCGACTTATCTCCGGTGGCCTGCTCGGTCGAGGAGCCGTCGAAGCCCCAGATCGGGGGATCGGTGACGTCGTCCGCGAGGATCTTCGTCTTGCTCCGGAGCATCGGTGTCGGCTGGTAGCCGTCGAGCCAGATGTATTCAGCTTGGTACGCCACGGGGGTGTCCTTCCGTTCACGGGGTGTAGGGGCAAAGGCACGATGTCAGCGAGCCGTTTCCCATCCATGTCCCGAATGTGAATGGCGTGTGAACAGACCCGGGCCGTGCCGCTCCGCCGAGACGGTCGTAGCCTTCCAACACCGTGGCACTCATCGTCCAGAAGTTCGGCGGCACCTCGGTCGCCGACCCCGACCGCATGCGAGCGGTCGCGGATCACGTCGCCTTCACCCGAAGTCACGGTGATGATGTGGTCGTGGTCGTGTCGGCGATGGGCAAGTCGACCGACAACCTGATCAAGCTGGCCGATGAGGTGTCGGCGCGGAAGCCCGGTCGTGAGATGGACATGCTCCTCACCACCGGTGAGCGGATCTCGATGTCGCTGCTGTGCATGGCGCTCGCCGACCGCGACATCGACGCTGTCAGCTTCACCGGGAGCCAGGTGGGGATCATCACCGACACCGCCCACGGCAAGGCGAAGATCCTCGAGGTCCGCGGCGACCGCGTGCGCGATGCCCTCGCCGAGGGGAAGGTGTGCGTGGTGGCCGGTTTCCAGGGCGTGTCCACCGCCAAGGAGATCACCACCCTCGGCCGGGGTGGCTCCGACACGACCGCTGTCGCCATCGC
>RGGX01000299.1 GCA_010024485.1 Actinomycetota bacterium
AGCGAGTGGTCGGCCGACGAGATCCGTCACGCCCTCGACCTGGCCCACCAGCACCATCTGCACGCGCCGATCACTGAGCAGTCCCAGTACAACCTCATCGAGCGGCGCCGCGTCGAGAAGGAGTACGCGCGACTGCACGCCGAGACCGGCTACGGCAACACCATCTGGTCGCCCCTGGCCTCCGGGCTCCTCACCGGGAAGTACCGCGATGGCGTGCCGGAGGGCTCCCGCGCGGCCCTCGAGGGCTACGAGTGGCTCCGTGACCGTCTCACCGACGCCGACGCACTCGGCCGGGTCGAGGCGCTGCGACCGATCGCCGAACGGCTCGGATGCACGATGTCGCAACTGGCCATCGCCTGGTGCACCCGGCACCCGATGGTGTCGAGCGTGATCACCGGCGCGAGTCGGGTCGAGCAGGTGCGCGAGAACTTCGAATCCCTCCAGGTGATGGAGGCCCTCGACGACGCGATCGCCGAGGAGATGGTCGCTGCGATCGGGTGATCTCAGGCGCCGACGGCGTGATAGCCGCCGTCGACATGGACCACCTCACCGGTGGTCTTCGGGAACCAGTCGCTCAGCAGGGCGACACAGGCCCGCGCGACCGGATCGGCATCGTTGACGTCCCAGCCGAGCGGGCTGCGACCGTCCCAGGTGTCCTCGAAGAGCGCGAACCCGGGGATCGACTTGGCGGCCATCGTCCGGACCGGACCCGCAGCGACCAGATTGCAGCGGATCTGACGCGGTCCGAGTTCCTTGGCGAGATAGCGCGAGAGGCTCTGCAGCGCGGACTTCGCTACCCCCATCCAGTTGTACGCGGGCCAGGCCTGACTGTTGTCGAAGTCGAGTCCGACGATCGACCCGCCGTCTGTCATGAGCGGCATGAAGGCGTCGGCGAGGGTCTTGAGCGAGTAGGTGGAGATGTGCATCGCGGTGGCGACGTCCTCCCATGGCGCACCGAAGAAGTCGTCACCGAGGCAGGAGGCCGGTGCGAATCCGATGGCATGGAGCACACCGTCCACCCGGCCGAGCGTCGAGGCGACATGCTCGCGCACCTCGTCGACGTGTTCGGGGACCGTCACATCGAACTCGAAAACCGGCGGCGCGGGTTCGAGCTTGCGCGCCGTTCGCTGGGTCAACGACATCGCGCGTCCGGCGCCGGTCAGCACGACCTCGGCGCCTTCGGCGATGGCCAGTCGGGCCACGCCGTAGGCGAGTGAGGCGTCGGTCAGGACGCCGGTGATGACGAGCTTCTTGCCCTCGAGAATTCCCATGGGTGCGACCGTAGTTCTCGTGATGGTCGCCCGCCGACTATGTGCGATGATCCCCGGGTGGACAGCGAAGCCGACACGAAACCGGGTCTGATCGGCGTCATCGGCGGC
>RGGX01000300.1 GCA_010024485.1 Actinomycetota bacterium
GGGCGCGCCGGTCTCCGACTGCTCGGATTCGCTCGAGGCGATCAGGCCACCGAGTACGTCGCCGACGATCGACAGCTGTGATCGTCGCGATCGCCGTCCTGTCGTCGCTCTGCTACGGCTTCTCCGACTACTGCGGCGGCCGTGCGTCGCGTCGGCTCCCGCCCGTCACCGTAGGACTGATCTGCGACCTCCTCCTCGGCGTCGTCTACGCGGGGCTCGTCCTCGCCGACGATGTCACCCTCGACGCTCGGGCCCTCCTGTGGGGAATGCTGGCCGGTATTGGCGGCGTCAGCGGGGTCGTCGTCTTCTACGCGGCGCTCTCTCGCGGGTCGATGACCGTCGCCGCTCCCGTCACCGGTGTGGTCTCCGCCGTCATCCCGGTCGCCGTCGGTCTCGCCCTCGGTGAACGACCGGGGGCCCCGGCCGTCCTTGGAGCGGTGCTCGCGGTCGCCGCAGTCGCGCTCATCGGGGGACTCATCGGCGTGCCGCACGGAGCGGTGACCCTCGCATCGCTCACCCTCCCGTTGATCGCGGGCACCTCCTTCGGCCTCTGGTTCGTCGCCCTCGAACGAGCCGGAGACGACAGCGGATGGTGGCCCCTGCTCACCGCGCGCTTCATCACCCTGCCGCTCCTCGCCGTCATCCATCTCCGATCGACGCGCCGCGCGCCGGTCACCTACGAACGGGCCGCGGTCCGGGACGCCCTCGTGGCCGGACTGCTGATCATGCTCGCCAATGTGACCTACCTCGTCGCCGTGCGGCAGGGGTTGCTCTCGGTGGTCGCGGCCATCGTCTCGCTCTATCCGGCGGCGACGGTGGCGCTCGCCGTCGCCATCGATCGCGAGCGCGTCGCCCGCACCCAGATCGCCGGCATGGGCGTCGCGTTGATCTCGCTGCTCCTCGTGTCGACCGGAGCCTGAGCCCCGTCAGTCCTCCGGCGGGAGGAGGGCCTCCGACTCCCGCGCGGCGGCGGCGAAGATCCCCTTGGCCATCAGCGACGACTCGGCGCGACGTCGGGTGCGGTAGACCGCGGCGCGCTCACGGTGAACCCCGGGGTCGTCACCGGCTGCCCAGGCGGCGATGTCCACGAGATGGCAGGCCAGCCGGAGATCACCGTCCTCGACCGCCACGCGCGCCCGCTCGAGCAGCGGTCCGACACCACCGGCGAGCTCGGTGATCGTGGCGGCGAGCTCGTGATCCGGGGAGGGCTTGAGTCGGCTGGCAGCCCCATCCCACCACCCTCCGTAGAGCCGCCAGATGTTCCGAACGACGAACTCCGGCTCGTCGTAGAACGGACGCAGGTAGGGGAGCGCGAGTGTTCCCTCAGGGAGGTGCGCCGTGTGGATGATCT
>RGGX01000004.1 GCA_010024485.1 Actinomycetota bacterium
GGACGAGGGGGAGCTGTCCGAGGAGCGGGACGTCGAGTTCCGCGGCGAGCTCGGCGCCGCCACCGGAGCCGAAGATCTCGTACCGCTTGCCGTCGTCGCCCGTGAACCAGGACATGTTCTCGATGACGCCGCGCACCGGGAGGTTCACCTTCTCAGCCATCGCCGCCGAGAGGCGGGCCACCTTCTGGGCGGCCGGCTGGGGTGTCGTCACGACGAAGACCTCGCCGCGGGGGAGGTACTGGCTCAGGCTGAGCGCGATGTCGCCGGTACCGGGCGGCATGTCAATGAGGAGGAAGTCGGGCTCGTCCCAGTAGACGTCGGTCAGGAACTGCTCGAGGGCCTTGTGGAGCATCGGTCCGCGCCACACGACCGCCTCGCCCTCGGGAACGAAGTAGCCGATGGAGATGCAGCGCACACCCCACTGCTCGGGTGGGACCAGCATCTCGTCGATGACGACCGGCTTGCGGTCGGTGCCGAGCATGCGGGGGATCGAGTAGCCGTAGATGTCGGCGTCGACCACGCCGACGGAGTGGCCCTGCGCGGCGAGGGCCACGGCGAGGTTGGTGGTCACGCTCGACTTGCCGACCCCACCCTTGCCGGAGGAGATGAGCAGCGGCCGGGTCTTCGATCCGGGCTGGGAGAACGGGATCGCGCGTCCCTCGGCATGACCGTGGGCGTGGCCGGATCCGGCGGTGGCCCCGGGGGAGCCGTGCAGCATCTCGCGGAGCGCGGCCCGCTCGTCGTCGGTCATGACGGTGAACTCGAGGTCGACCGAGTCGACCCCGTCGAGGGCTGTCACCGCCGATGTGACCCGGTTCTGGATCTCGTTGCGGAGCGGACAACCGGCGACGGTGAGCGCCACCAGGATGTGGGCGACGCCGTCGGCGGACACCTCCGCGCGTCGGAGCATGCCGAGGTCAACGATGGATCGATGGAGTTCGGGGTCCTCGACCGGTCGGAGGGCCTCGACGAGTTGGTCGCTGGTGGGGGTCATGGCCACATTCTGGCGATCCCCCCGAGGGTTTGCACTACGCCGGTAGGAGAAAACCCGCCTACACTCGACCCATGTCCGCCTCGACCTCGTTCACGGCGACGGTGTCGGCCATCACCGACGCCTTCGGCGATCCGACGAGGCGCCGCGTGTACCTGTTGGTCCGCGAGGCGGGCACCGATGGCCTGACCACCTCCGCGGTGGCCGAGCAGGTCGGGGTCCACCCCAATGTCGCCCGACACCATCTCGAGAAGCTGTCGGCTGGTGGGTACCTCGAGGTGAGCACCGCCCGCCTCGACGGTGGCGGGGCCGGGCGTCCGTCGAAGCGATACCGGGCGGTCGCCGACCGACTCACCGAGTTCCCGGTCCGCAGCGACGACCTCGTGCTGTCGCTCCTCGGTCGCGCGCTCGACCGACTCCCCGCCGACGAGGCCGAACGGCTCGCCGAGGAGGTCGGCACCGAGTACGGCCGCGCCATGGCCGTCGGCCTCAACGGGGAGGCCCTCGAACAGGGGCACCGTTCCCTGCGGGCCGCGATCCAGTCCGTGGCCGATGCCCTCACCGCCCACGGGTTCGCCGCCCACGCCGAGAGTCGGAACGACGGTCTCAGGATCATCAACACCCACTGCCCCTTCGGAGATGTCGCCACCGATCACCCGGTGATCTGCGCGGTCGACCGCGGCATGGTCCGGGGCATGCTCGGCGCGCTCTACGACGCCGAGATCGGTGATGTGGTGACCGAGGCGAGCGTCGCCCGTGGCGACACCTTCTGCTCCACCTCTGTCTGAGTCGGTGGCTTCGGGCCCTCCCTCGGACACAATGGTCGGCTGATGACCGGTGCCCCTGACCACTCCAGTGTCGACCCGCTCGAACGGGTGACCGCGCTCCTCGAGCCGGTGTTCTCCGAGCTCGCCAGCGCCCCCACCGACCCGGTGGTGCGTCCGTCCGATCACGCCGACGCCCAGGTCAACGGCGCGCTTCCGCTCGCCAAGACGCTCGGTCGCAACCCGAGGGAGGTCGCCCAGGGGATCGTCGACAGCGGAGTGCTCGACGGGGTGTGCTCCTCGGTCGAGATCGCCGGACCCGGGTTCGTGAACCTCGTGTTCTCCGGCGGGTTCCTGTCGGAGATGGCCCGGCGCACCGCTGCCGACGAGCGGCTCGGATGTGCTGTGACCGCTGCGCCGCGCACCGTGGTCGTCGACTACTCGGCTCCGAACGTCGCCAAGGAGATGCACGTCGGCCACCTGCGCTCGACGGTCATCGGTGACGCGCTGGTGCGGCTCCACGAGTTCTCCGGCGACACCGTGATCCGCGAGAACCACATCGGCGACTGGGGGCGCCCCTTCGGGATGCTCATCGAGCATCTGCTCGACCTCGGTGAGGACGTCGCCGCGGCGGGACTCGGCCAGGGCGACCTCGACGACTTCTACAAGCAGGCCAACGCCAAGTTCGCCGACTCCGAGGAGTTCCAGGAGCGCTCCCGGGCGAGGGTGGTCGCCCTCCAGGGCGGCGACGCCGAGACCGGTGCCCTCTGGCGGCGGTTGGTGGCCATGTCGACGGAGTACTTCAACACCGTCTACGACAAGCTCGGCGTGCTCCTCACCGATGAAGACCTGGCGGGCGAGAGCATGTACCAGCCGGGTATGCGGGCCACCATCGACCGGCTCGAGACCGCCGGCCTCATGGAGGAGAGCGATGGGGCGCGCGTCGTGTTCCCCGACGGCTTCACCAACCGCGAGGGCGAACCGCTGCCGCTCATCATCCAGGCCCGCACCGGTGGCTTCAACTACGCCACCAGCGACCTCACCTGTGTCATCGACCGTGTGGAGCGTCTCGGGGCGGACCTGCTGCTCTACGTGGTCGGCGCACCCCAGCAGCAGCACCTCGAGATGGTCTTCGCGGTGGCGCGTATGGCGGGTTGGCTCCCCGAGGGGATCGACGCGGTGCACGTCGCCTTCGGCAATGTGCTGGGCGAGGATCGCAAGATGCTCCGCAGCCGGTCGGGCGACTCGGTCAAGCTCGTCGACCTGCTCGACGAGGCGGTCGATCGGGCGACCGCGCTCGTGGAGGAGAAGAATCCCGAACTCGACGACGCAGAGCGTCAGGCGGTCGCGGCCGCGGTCGGTATCGGTGCCGTGAAGTACGCCGATCTCTCCACCGACCGGGTGCGCGACTACGTGTTCGACTGGGACCGCATGCTGTCCTTCGACGGCAACACCGCCCCGTACCTGCAGTACGCGCACGCCCGGATCCGATCGATCTTCCGTCGAGCCGGACTGGATGGTGACAGCGTCGACCCGCAGACGATCGAGGTGGTCGAGCCGGCCGAGCGCGCCCTCGTGCTGCGCGTCCTCGCGACCCCGTCGGTCATCGCGGATGCCACCGAGTCCCAGGCGCCACACCGGCTGTGCACCCACCTGTTCGACCTCGCCCAGACCTTCACCTCCTTCTATGAGCACTGCCCGGTGCTCAAGGCTGATGAGCGGGTCCGCGCCTCGAGGCTCGCCCTGTGCGACCTGACCGCGCGGACCCTCGCCAACGGCCTCGGCCTCCTCGGGATCGACGCGCCGGAGCGGATGTGAGCGCGGTTCCCCGACGGCTCCTCCCCGACTCGGCCGCCGTCGCCGATGACGGTTGGCTCACCATCGGCGGCTGTCACCTCGGGGCGCTCACCGAGCAGTTCGGCACGCCGCTGTTCGTCTACGACGAGGACCAACTCCGTTCGCGGTGCCGTGAGGCCGTCCAGGTGTTCGGACGGGGCCGAGTCGTCTACGCGACGAAGGCGTTCCTGTGTCGGGCCATGGCGAGACTGGCCCATGAGGAGGGTCTCCTCCTCGACGTGTCCACCGGAGGCGAGCTCCACGTCGCCCTCTCCGCCGGTGTGCCCGGTTCCCAGTGCGTCCTCCACGGCAACAACAAGAGCGACGAGGAGATCCGGGCGGCGCTCTCGGCCGGGATCGGCCGCATCGTCGTCGACTCCTTCGACGAACTCGACCGACTCGAGGCGGCCCATCGCGACGGGTTCGGTCCGGTCCCCGACGTCCTCATCCGGGTGACCCCGGGGGTGCACGCCCACACCCACGAGTTCATCTCGACCGGCCAGGACGACTCCAAGTTCGGTTTCAACCTCGCGAACGGTGACGCGCGACGGGCGGTGTCGCAGGCGGCTGCCTCCCCGGCCGTCAACCTGGTCGGCACCCACTGCCACATCGGCTCGAACGTCTTCCGGGCGGAGAGCTTCGCGCGCGCGGTCGAGGTGATGGCGGGCTTCGCGGCCGAGGTCGAGTTGCCGCAGCTGGTGCTCGGTGGCGGACTCGGCGTCGCCTACACCGCCGACGAGGAGGCCCCAACGATCTCCCAGTGGGCATCGGTGCTCCGCGAGGCCTGCGAGTCGCTCGGGGTGTCCTCTGACGTGTACGTCGAACCGGGGCGATCGATCGTCGCCGATGCCGCGGTGACCGCCTACACGGTCGGCACGATCAAGGACATCCCCGACGTGCGCACCTACGTGGCCGTCGACGGTGGGATGAGCGACAACCCGCGTCCGGTCCTGTACGGGTCGGGCTACGAGGCGCTGTTGGCCCGTTCGCCGTTCGCTGAGCGCCCGCTCACGGTGCGCGTCGTCGGGAAACACTGCGAGAGCGGTGACGTGCTGCTCAGCGATGCCGCGGTCCCGGAGGACCTCCGGGTGGGGGACGTGCTGGTCACGCCGGTGACCGGGGCCTACGGACAGTCGATGGGATCCAACTACAACCGGATCCGCCGCCCGGCGGTGGTCTTCGCCTCCGGTGGTTCGGCGCGCGAGGTGGTTCGGCGCGAGACCTTCGACGATCTGCTCGCGACTGACGTCGGCTGAGGTTCAGCTCCGCCCGCGCGAGGCGAGGTAGTCCCTGCTGGCCTGGCGCGACTCCTCGTCGGCGAGGGCGGCCAGCAGCGTGTCGGCGTCGTTCGCGTTCCGGCGGGTGCCCGCCATCTCCTCCATCACGGCGTTGACCTGGGACTTGGTGGCGCGTATCGAGAACATCGGTTTGCCCGAGAGCTCCTCCGCCCACTGCGCGACCACTGTCTCGAACGCCTCGTCGTCGACGACGCGGTTCACGACCCCGAGCGATGCGGCCTCCTCGGCGCCGAAGGGACGGCAGGAGAGCACGAGCTCCTTCGTCCGCGCCGGACCGATCTCCCTGACCAACCGGGGGATGCCGCCCCACGCGAGTGGGATGCCGAGGTCGACCTCGGGGATGGCGAACCGCGTCGAGGTGGCGGCGACCCGCAGATCGCAGGCGGCCACGAGTACCAGGCCGCCTCCGACGCAGTGTCCCCGGACCGCGGCGATCGTGAGCGGGGCGACATCGGTGAGCGCCTCGGCGGCTCGGCGGCCGAGATCGGCGGTCGCGCGCGGATCCCGCGACGACTCCCCGAGACCGCTGAAGTCGTCCAGGTCGAAGCCGGCTGAGAAGTTCGGGCCCTCGCCGGTGACCACCAGGACCTTCAGGTCCGGGACCGAGTCGATCCATGAGCAGGCCTCGACGAGCTCCGACAGCAGCTCGGCCGAGAGGGCGTTCAAGCGCGCGGGCCGGTTCAGTACGAGATGGGCGACCGCGGGGTTCGCAGTGGTGTCGATTCTGAGGGTCGAGAACTCGGGAGTCGTGGCGGGCATCGGCCCATCTCACCACGCCGCGCGCCCCTCGGACGAGGCGCGGATGGGCCCGAGCGGACCCAGGGGTAGCCTCGCCCCGATGAGTGAACAGCAGCGCGAGATCCGGGTCGGCCTGCTCGGGTGCGGCAACGTCGGTGGGGCATTGGTGCCCCTCGTCGCCGAACGGGCGGATGAGATCGCCCGACGCACCGGTGTGCGCCTCTCGATCGAACGCGTCGCGGTGCGGAACACCGCGCGCGACCGCGGTATCGACTTCGGTGACGGGGTGCTCACCCACGACGCGATGTCGGTGGTCACCGATCCCGACATCGATGTGGTGGTCGAGGTGATCGGCGGTATCGAGCCGGCCCGCGAGTTGATCTCCGCCGCGCTCCGGGCTGGCAAGCCGGTCATCACCGGCAACAAGGAACTCCTGGCGAACGTGGGCGTCGAGCTCTTCCAACTCGCTGACGAGCACGGTGTCGATCTGCTCTTCGAGGCCGCGGTCGCCGGCGGGATCCCGCTGATCCGTCCGCTCCGCGAGAGCCTCCGCGGGGAGCCGGTCTCGCGGGTGATGGGAATCCTCAACGGGACCACCAACTTCATCCTGTCGAAGATGGCCAATGAGGGCGCTGACTACGCCGATGCGCTGAGCGAGGCCCAGCGTCTCGGCTACGCCGAGCGCGACCCGACCGCCGATGTCGAGGGGTTCGACGCGGGGGCCAAGGCCGCGATCATCGCCACCATCGCCTTCGGCGCCAAGGTGGTGGCCGGCGACGTCTACCACGAGGGCATCAGCGGCATCACCGCCGGTGACATCGCCATCGCCGCTCGTCTCGGCTACGCCGTGAAGCTGCTCGGCATCGCCGAGAAGGACCGCTCGACGGGCGCCGTGGCGGTGCGTGTCCACCCGACCATGGTCCCCCTCGACCACCCTCTCGCCTCGGTCCGCGACTCGTTCAACGCGGTCTTCGTTGAGGGTGACGCGGTCGGCTCGCTCATGTTCTTCGGCCGGGGCGCCGGTGGCGCGCCGACGGCGAGCGCCGTGCTCGGCGACCTCGTCGACGCGGCCGTCAATCTCGCCGCCGGCACGCACGGCTCACTCGGGTCCTTCGACCGAGCGAAGGCGCTGCCGATCGATGAGACCAGCTCCGAGTACCTCCTGGCCCTCGATGTGGCCGACCGACCCGGTGTGCTCCATCAGGTGACCGGGGTGTTCGCCCGCCACGGGGTGAGCATCCGCGCCGCGGAGCAGGAGGGGCACGGTCCCGAGGCCCGCCTCGTCTTCATCACCCACACGGCTCGGGAGGCCGACGTCCAGGCGACGGTGGCCGAGCTTCGCGACCTCGATGTGGTCGGTCGCATCGGCGGTCTCCTCCGCGTGATCGGCGAGTAGTGCGCTACCTCTCGACCCGCGGCTCCGCCCCGGAGCTCGGTTTCGGCGACGTCCTGCTCGCTGGCCTCGCCGATGACGGGGGCCTCTATGTCCCTGCCGAGTGGCCGTCGATCGACACCGGCTCGGCCGGGGACTACGCGGCGTTGACCGCCTCGGTGCTCGCCCCGTACGTCGCCCCCGAGATTGGCGGTGACGAGCTGCTCGGGTTGTGTGTCGACTCCTATGCCGGCTTCCGGCATCCCGAGGTCGCCCCGCTGGTCCAGATCGACGATGAGCAGTGGCTGCTCGAGCTGTTCCACGGGCCGACACTGGCCTTCAAGGACATGGCGCTCCAGTTGGTGGGTCGGATGTTTGACCTCCTGCTCGAGCGGCGTGACGAGCGGATCACCATCGTCGGGGCGACCAGCGGTGACACGGGATCGGCGGCCATCGAGGGGGTCCGGGGCTGCGAGCGGGTGCAGATCGTGATCCTGTACCCCGAGGGCCGCACCAGCGAGGTGCAGCGCCGGCAGATGACCACGGTCGACGCCCCCAATGTGCACACCCTCGCGGTCGACGGCACCTTCGACGACTGTCAGGACCTCGTCAAGGCCATGTTCGCCGACCGATCGTTCCGGGAGTCGCAGCGCCTCTCGGCGGTCAACTCGATCAACTGGGCGCGGATCGTCGCCCAGACCGCCTACCACGCGAGCGCGGCCGATCGCATGGGGGAGATCGATGTCTGCGTGCCGACCGGCAACTTCGGCAATGTGCTCGCCGGCTGGATCGCCCGGCACACCGGTGCCGACATCGGTCGCCTCATCGTCGCATCGAACGCCAACGACATCCTCACGAGGTTCATCACCGACCGCGACATGTCGACCGCGCCGGTGGTCGGGACGCTCAGCCCGAGCATGGACATCCAGGTCTCGTCCAACTTCGAGCGCCTCCTCTTCGAGATGAACGATCGCGACGGGGCCCGAACGGCGGACGACCTCCTGCGCTTCCGCGCCACCGGTCGCCTCGACACCGACCCCGACGCGTTCGACCGCTGGATCGCTCCGGTGTTCGACGCGGCGAGCGTGTCCGATGACGAGACCCTCGCCGAGGTCGCGAGGGTGTACCGCGACACCGGCCTGTTGATCGATCCGCACACCGCGACCGGCACGGTCGCCGCCCGGCGGCTCCTCGGGGACCGCCCGATGGTCACCCTGGCGACCGCCCACCCGGCGAAGTTCCCCGATGCCGTCGAACGCGCGACCGGGGTGCGGCCGGAGCTGCCGGATGAACTCGCCGACCTCTACGAGCGTTCCGAGCGCCTGACCCGTGTGTCCAACGATCTCGGGGAGGTCGAGGCGTTGATCAGCCGGCTGTGTCCGGTCTGATCGCCACCGGCGCGCTCGTTCTCCCGGCAGGGTGATTGTCTCCTCGATCGACCGGTGATACCTTTTCCCTCGTCGGGCTCGGCCCGGCACATCCGCCCGCAATACCGCTCCGGCCCGACTCGCGTCGCGTCGGCGAACCGGGCGAATCCTCCTCGGTGACTCCCTCCCGTCGACGGCCCCACGCGTGGACCTTCGGCGGCGGCACCGCAGGTGGGTGTGCATCCAACCGTTCCGCATCGGAACAAGGAAGGTGACCCGTGACCGCACAGGCTCTCGAACAATCAGCCCTCGAGACCAAGGACAAGGAGCAGCTGCTGGCGATCGCCAAGGCGCTCGGTCTGAAGGGCTCGACGCGACTCAAGAAGTCCGAGATCATCGAGCAGATCCTCGACACGACCTCGGGAGGTTCCTCCTCGCCCTCGCCGGCCCCCGCGGAGGCACCGGCCCCCGCGCCGGCGGCGGAGAGCGCGGACTCACCGGCCGGGGATGATCAGGAACCACCGGCGGCATGGGAGGTCGAACTCGCCGACGACGGTGATCCGGCTGCCGACGGCATCCGTGCCCGCGAGGTCGACGGCTCGTCGGCCTCCGGTGGCGAGCGTCGTCCGCGCCCATCGGGACAGGGCCGGGACCAGTCGCGGAACCAGCAGAACCGCGACGGCCAGCAGAACCGTGACGGCCAGCAGAACCGTGACGGCCAGCGCGAGGACGGCGAGAGTCGCAACAAGCGCCGTCGTCGTCGTCGCAAGGGCGGCGGGACGGGTCAGCGCGGCTTCGAGGGCCCCCAGGGGGAGGACCGCGACCTTCTGGAGGAGGACGACGACCAGCCCACCAGCAACGAGCCGGTCCGCGTCGACGGATACGTCGACAT
This sequence comes from Actinomycetota bacterium, assembly GCA_010024485.1. Classification (GTDB taxonomy): domain Bacteria; phylum Actinomycetota; class Acidimicrobiia; order Acidimicrobiales; family Ilumatobacteraceae; genus Casp-actino5. The sequence goes on from RGGX01000004.1 coordinate 9,259, forward strand.
GCGTGATGAGGGCTACGGCTTCGTCCGCGTGAACAACTACCTGGCCTCGAAGCAGGACGCCTACGTCCCGGTGCGGCTCTCCCGCCAGTTCGGGCTCCGCAAGGGCGACCATGTCACCGGGCTCATGCGCCCCGCGGGTCGCAACGAGAAGAACCCGGCGCTCCTCGAGATCCACTCGGTCAACGACCGCAAGCCGGAGGAGGCGAAGAAGCGCCCCCGGTTCGAGGACATGACGGCCCTGTTCCCCGACGAGAAGCTCCGCATGGAGGATCCGGACGATCCCACCAACATGACCTCGCGGATCATCGACCTCATCTGTCCGATCGGCAAGGGTCAGCGCGGTCTCATCGTCTCGCCGCCGAAGGCCGGCAAGACCACGATCATGAAGACGATCGCCACCTCGATCGAGCGGAACAATCCCGAGGTGCGCCTGATCGTGCTCCTGATCGACGAGCGTCCCGAAGAGGTCACCGACATGCAGCGGCACGTCCGCGGCGAGGTGATCGCCTCGACCTTCGACAAGCCGAGCGACCAGCACACCCAGGTCGCCGAGATGGCGATCGAGAAGGCCAAGCGCATGGTCGAGTACGGGGAGGACGTCGTGGTCATCCTCGACGGGATCACCCGTCTCAGCCGCGCCTACAACCTGGCGGCTCCCGCCAGCGGCCGCATCCTGTCCGGCGGTATCGACGCCGGCGCGCTGTACCCGCCGAAGCGCTTCTTCGGGGCTGCCCGCAACATCGAGGAGGGCGGTTCGCTCACGATCCTCGCCACCGCTCTCGTCGAGACGAACTCGCGGATGGACGAGGCGGTCTTCGAGGAGTTCAAGGGGACCGGCAACATGGAGCTCCGCCTCGACCGTCGGATGGCCGAGCGCCGCATCTACCCGGCGATCGATGTCGACGCCTCAAGCACGCGACACGAGGAACTGCTCTTCGATCGCAAGCAGTTGCAGATGGTCTGGAAGCTCCGTCGTGTCCTGTCGGGTCTCGCCGCCGACGGCAACGCCGCCCCCGGCCTGGAACTGCTGGTCGACCGACTGAAGACCTTCAGGTCGAACGACGAGTTCCTCGCCGAGGTGGCGAAGCAGCCGGGGATGTGACCCGGAGCAACCCAGCACGGGGGCCGATACCATGCCCCGGTCCGTACGCCAGGAGTTGACATGAAGGCTGATACCCACCCCAACTACGACACGATCTCGGTCCGTTGCACCTGTGGCAACACCTTCGAGACCCGTTCGACCCTCTCCGGCGAGATCTCGCTCGAACTCTGCAACGAGTGCCACCCGTTCTTCACCGGCAAGCAGAAGCTCGTCGACTCGGGTGGGCGCGTCGAGCGCTTCAACAAGCGCTACGGCCGCCGCGACGCGAAGTGATCCAGGCGGAGTGAACTCCTCCGCCCCCGAACGCCGACAGCAGTTGCTGCGCATCTCGCTGCAGGCCGTCGTCGCCGATCTCAGCGGGGGTTCGCATACCGCCGCCGACCTCCCCGGAGGAGCCTGGCTCGTCGACGGCGCCACCCTGTGGGTCCGACTCGATGACGCCCCGCACCGAGCGCTCGGCGCCGCCATCGCGATCGCGTTGCGCGAGGAGGCCGACCGGGTCGAGGTGCTGGTCGGCGATCCCGACCCCGCTCCACTCGTCGCCCGCCGCGCGTCGCAGTGGTCGCTTCCCATCTCGGTCCGAGGTCTCGACGGCCGGAGCCCGTTCCCGGTGGAGCCAGTCGGCCATCGCGCGCCGCCGACCGTGCCGGACTCCCATCTCGACCTCGTCGAGACCATCGTGGCCGCCGGTGCCGAACCGGTCGTCGCCCACGGCGTGCTGACGGCCCAGTACCGCGGGCTCGAGATCGCCAAGGTCGTCGACGACGACGGTGCCCCCCGGCTCGATGTCGGGGTCGGTGTCAACGACCGTGAGGCCTTCCGGGAGCTCCACGTGGGTGAGGCCCCCGAGGCATCCCTGGCCAGGGTGGTCGAGGCAGTCTCGGCGCACCGAGTCGACGGGGCGCGCCCCCATCCGTTCAACACCATGTCCCCCGAGGGGTATCTCGCCTGGCGGCTCCGAGACGACCCGAGCGCGCTCGGTGTCGGCTCGCTCGTCACCACCCCGGGTGCTGTGGCCCCGGTCGGCGCTGTCGATCCCGGACCGGTGATGATGCTCGGCGGCGGACGCCTCTTCGCCTGCACAACGGGATTCGACCTCGGCGCGCTGCCCGACGCGCTCGATGCCCGCGAGGCGGCGGTCGTCGCCGGGGAGATCGATGACGCGTCGCTCACCGTCGTGGTCCCGGCGCGCAACCGATTGCCGGTGATCGACCGGATGGCCTCGGTCGCCGCCGCCGAGGTGCGCGTGGTGGAGGTGCCGTGACGCACCCGGAGCCCTCCGAGGCGATCATCGCGCGACTCGGCGTACTCGCCGACGAGTACCGCGAGCTCGAATCGCGTCTCGCTGACCCGGCGACAACGGCGGACCCGGCCCGACTGGCCGAGGTCGCGCGGCGATACCGGGCGCTCGAGCCGGTGGTCGCGGCCCTCGCCGAGCACCGGAGGCTCCTCGGCGACATCGCTGCCGCCGAGTCGCTTCTCGGGGCCGCCGACGATGCGGAACGGCAGGCCCTCTCCGAGGAGGTCGCGACCGCCGCCGGTCGCCTCGGAGAGTTGGCCCTCGAGATGCGCTCGCTGCTCATCCCACCTGACCCCGATGCCGGTCGCGCCGTGATCGTCGAGATCAGGGGAGCCGAGGGCGGCGAGGAGGCCAATCTGTTCGCCGGTGACCTGCTCGCCATGTACCGCGCCTACGCGCAGCGTCGAGGCTGGACCGTAGAGGTGCTCGACCACGACCCGAGCGACCTGGGTGGGGTCAACCACGTCACCTTCGTCGTGCGCGGAGAAGACGCCTGGAGACGTCTCAAGCACGAGGGCGGCCCCCATCGGGTCCAACGCGTGCCGGCCACCGAGAGCCAGGGTCGCGTCCACACCTCCTCGGCGACGGTGGCCGTCCTGCCGGAGGCCGATGAGGTGGACGTCCGGATCGACGAGTCCGATCTCGATGTCGACGTCTACCGCTCGTCGGGGGCCGGTGGGCAGCACGTGAACACCACCGACTCCGCTGTGCGCATCACCCACCGCCCGACCGGCATCGTCGTCACGATGCAGGACCAGCGGAGCCAACTGCAGAACCGGGCCCGCGCCATGCAGGTCCTGCGCTCCCGCGTGTACGAGGTGGAGCGGTCACGGATCGATGGGGAGCGGTCGGCGGATCGACGTTCCCAGGTGGGCGGCGGTGGCCGGAGCGAGAAGGTCCGCACCTACAACTTCAAGGAGGGGCGCGTCACCGACCACCGGATCGGGTTCACGGTGCACCGTCTCCCCGAGATCCTCGCCGGTGATCTCGACTCGGTCGTCGATGCCCTCATCACGGACGAGGGGGAGCGGCTCCTCGCCGACGGGGGTATCTGAGCCGTGGATGAGGATCCGAGACCAACGGTCGCGGAACTCCATCGCGCCACCGCGGAGGTCCTCGGCGACCTCGACGCGGCCCGCTGGATGTGTGAAGTCGCCTTCGCCCACCGCCCCCTGTCCGAGATCGGTCGCGAACCGGTCACCGAACGCATGGTCGCCCACCTGGACTCGATGGTCGCCCGCCATCGGGCGGGGGAGCCGCTCCAGTACGTGCTCGGCGAGTGGTCCTTCCGTCGACTCGATCTGGCCATCGACCCTCGGGTGCTCATTCCGCGACCGGAGACCGAGTGGGTCGCCGGACGCGCCCTCGAGCTCGCCGCCGACCTGCCCGGTCCGCGCACCCTGGTGGACCTCGGAACGGGATCGGGTGCGATCGGGCTGTCGCTGGCCGACGAACTGCCGATCGATGGGACCACGGTGTGGATGACCGACCGCGATCCGAGGGCTCTCGAGGTGGCCCGGGCGAACCTCGCCGGTATCGGACGGGCAGCCCGCAATGTCCGCCTCGCCGAGGGCAGCTGGTTCGAGGCCCTGCCTCCGGAGGTCCGAGCCCATGTGATCGTCTCCAACCCGCCCTATGTCGCCGAGGGTGACCCGGCTCTCGAGGCCTCGGTGATCGAGTGGGAGCCCGAGGGCGCGCTCCTCGCCGGAGCCGATGGGCTGGACGACCTCCGAGTCATCGTGAACGGCGCGCCGGAGCGACTGCATCCGGGCGGGTGGCTGGTGTGCGAGATCGGCGCGGCGCAGGGTGCGGCCGTCACCGACCTGGCCCGGGCCGCCGGGTTCGTCGAGGTGTCCGTGGAGCCCGATGCCGCCGGGCACGACCGGATGCTCGTGGCTCGCGTCTGATGGGGGCGCGGAGGGCTCGTCGCGCCCTCGAGGGTTAGTAGAGGCGGTCCGCGTCGCCGTTACCTGAGCTGTCGCCGACCGCGCTCGCGAGGTCGGCGGTCATGGTCGTCTTGATCGCGAGAAGGTCGTTGGACACCGTGATCATCCTGAAACCCTGCTCGCGTCGACGAGGAGCCATGGCGGCGGTGGCGTGGATACCCGGTACGACCCCGTGGCGTCGACAGGTGTCGACGACGGCGGCGAGGGCGTTGTCGAACCGCTCGTCACCGTCGGACCCGGTCGGGCCGAGACCCATCGTGATCCCGAGGTCGGCGGGTCCGACGTAGACGGCGTCGATCCCCGGGGTGGAGACGATCTCGTCGAGGTTTTCGACGGCCTCCACCGTCTCGATCATCGGGATCACCGCGATGTTCTCGGTTGCCCAGGCCCGGTAGTCCGGGTTGCGCAGCAGGGAGCCGTTCGGACCCCAACTGCGCGATCCGACCGGCGCGTAGCGGACGGCGTCCACCACCGCTGCCGCGCTGTCGGCGTCGTTCACCATCGGCACGACGACCCCGTGGAACCCGGCGTCAAGGGTCCGCCCGATGATGCCGGGCTCGTTCCAGGGCACGCGCGCGATGGGATGCCCTCCGGCGAGGTCGATGGCCTGGGCCATGCCCATCGCCGCCGCGTGGTCGATGAGGCCGTGCTGGGTGTCGACGCACACGTAGGCGAACCCCATCGAGGCGACCGCCTCGGCGCTGTGGGTGTTGGCGAGGGTCAGCCAGGCTCCCAGGGTCTCCTGGCCGTCGGCCCATCGCTGTCTCAGGCTCATCGCGGGAGTTCTCTCGTCAGTGGTCATTCGCTGTGCGCTCCGGGGTGTGGGATCGGATGTCTAGGAGACGATGGTGGCCGGACGGCCCTCGAGGACCGCCAGCGCGTTGTCGATGGCGTGCTCGTAGAGCCGGCGCCGGCCGGCTGCGGTGGAGGAGGCGACATGGGGTGTCACGACCACGTCCTCGCGTCCGAGGAGCGGGTGACCCGCCGGGAGCGGTTCGGGCTCGGTCACGTCGAGCGCCGCGCCGCCCAACTGCCCCGACTCGAGGGCTCCGAGCAACGCGTCCTGATCGACGAGGGACCCGCGCGCGCAGTTCACGAGCACCGCGCCGGGGCGCATCGTGGCCAGTCGCGCCGCGTCGACGAGGTGGCGGGTGGCCTCGCCGCCGGGGGCGTGGAGCGACACGACATCGGCGGTCGAGAAGACCTCGTCGAGGTCGACCAGTCGGACCCCGTCGCTGTCGGCCGCGTCGATGAACGGGTCGTGGGCGATCACCTCCATGCCGAGGGCGTGGCCGACGGCGGCGACACGCCGGGCGATCCGGCCGAGCCCGACCAGACCGAGCCGGCATCCGTCGAGTTCGAGGGCGATGCCGACCGACGGTGCCTTCTCGCCGCGGTCGGCGATGGCCGTCGTCGTCCTCAGGCGTTTGGTCGCGGCCATCATGAGGGCCACGGTGTGCTCGGCCGTCGACACCGAAGGGGCCTCCGGCGCGTTGCAGACGGTCACCCCCCGTTCGCGGGCGGCGTCGAGATCGATGTTGTCGTAGCCGATGCCGGTTCGTGACACCACCCGGACCGAGGGGCCCCCGGCGAGCATCGCGGCATCCCAGCGAACCCTCGCCCCAGCGATGACGGCGATCGCGCGTTCGAGTCCGGAGTCGGGGCCCACGACCTCGAGGCGGCCCTCGACCAGATCGCGGTAGGCGTCGGGGAGGGGGGTGTCGAAGAAGACAACCGGGAGTCCGCTCACGGTCGAACCCTAACCGTCGGCGGTCGCATGGATCGGGGGCTGGGCGGGGCGTGTCGCTCAGGGCTCAGGTAGCGTCAGAGGCCCCGGAGACTCCGGGGTGCACATGAGACGGTGAATGACGATGGGTGACGATCGACTCGACAGCCTGCGGGCCAGCATCGACAACATCGACGCCGCCGTGGTGCACATGCTCGCCGAGCGGTTCAAGATCACCAAGGCCGTCGGTGAGCACAAGGCGGCAGTCGGCCTCCCTCCAGCCGACGAGCAGCGGGAACAGGAGCAGGTCGCGAGACTTCGCTCCCTCGCCGAGGAGGCCGGGCTCGACCCGGCCTTCACCGAGAAGTTCCTGCGTTTCGTGGTTGCTGAGGTCATCCAGCACCACCGCCGGATCGCGGAGGCTGATCCGTCCGGCGCGCCGGCCCCCCAGTCGTGACCCGACGCCGAGTCGACGTCGCGGTCATCGGCGGTGGCCCATCCGGCTCGGCCGCAGCCATGACGGCTGCCCGGGGAGGGGCCTCCGTCGTGGTCCTCGAGCAGGGTGAGCACGGTCGCGACAAGAGCTGCGGAGACGGTCTGACGCCGCGCGCGGTCGCGGCGATGGACGCGCTCGGCGTCCCGCTCGACGGCGCGCACCGCATCTCCGGTCTCAGGATGATGGCCGGCCGTCAGGTGCGCGAGCTGCCCTGGCCGGCGACCGGGCGTTTCCCCGGGCACGGAGCGGTCTGGCCGCGACGCCGGCTCGATGCGGCACTGATCGATGCCGCCGCCGACGCGGGCGCCGAGGTTCGCTTCTCGTCGACCGCAGAGCCGGTCCTCGACGGAGATCGGGTGACGGGTGTCCGAGTGGAGGGTCCGGCGGGCACCGAGGAGATCGACGCCGATCTCGTGGTGGTCGCAGCGGGCGCTCCCGGTGCTGTCGCCCGTCTGGTTGGGGCGACCCGCGACCCGGATGAGCCGTTCGGGTTGGCGATCAGGACCTATGCCGAAACCCCGCGGCACGCCGAGGACATGCTCGAGGCCTGCCTCACCCTTCGCGACACCGAGGGCCGGGCGGTACCGGGCTACGGGTGGATGTTCCCCTGCGGCGACGGCACCGTCAACATCGGTGTCGGCGCCCTGTCGACGATGAAGGGGTTCAAGAAGCTCAACCTGAACACCCTGCTCGACTCGTACCGTGGCGTCGTCGGTGACGCCTGGTCGCTCGGGCCGAATCTCGAGCGTCCGCGCGCCTGGCGACTGCCGATGAGCACGGTCAGACGCCACGGTCCGGGTTGGGTCGCGATCGGGGATGCCGCCGGGCTGGTCAACCCCATGAACGGCGAGGGAATCGACTACGGGCTCGAGTCGGGGATGCTGGCCGCTGAGCGGTTCCTCGCCGACCCGGCCACGGCACCCGAGGTCTACGACCGCTTGATCGGCGAACGGTTCGACGCGTTCCTCCGGACCGGCCGTCGCTTCGCCTTCGTCATCGGTCACCCCGCGCTGCTGCGTCCGGGGCTCCGCCTCGCGGTCGGGACTCAGGCGATCGCCGGGATCACCCTCCAGGTGATGGGCAATCTGGTCGACGCCGACACCCCGGGGGCGTCGGGTCGGGTGCTGAGAGCCGCCGACCGCCTGCTCGGGCTCGCCGACCCTCTCCTGCGACGCACGCGCGCCCGAGCCTGAGCGTCGCTAACTTCTCAGCGTGGACGTCGCCCTCGGCATCGATATCGGCGGCACCGGGATGAAGGCGGCACCGGTCGAGGTGTCCACCGGCAGGCTCATCGCCGACCGCTTCCGAATCCCGACCCCGACACCGTCCACCCCTGAGGCCATGGCCGAGGTCGTGCGCGAACTCGACCTGCACTTCGCGGATATCACCGGTGGGACCGGTCCCGTCGGTGTGGCGTTCCCCGCTGTCGTCCGGTCGGGTGTGGTGCACAGCGCGGCCAACATCGATCCCAGCTGGGTCGGGGTCGATGCCGCCAGCGCGTTCTCCGCCGCTCTCGGTCGTCCGGTGGTGGTGGTCAACGACGCCGATGCAGCCGGGCTGGCCGAGATGTCCTTCGGCGCCGGCCGTGGTCGCGACGGGCTGGTGGTGACCCTGACCCTCGGCACGGGTATCGGCTCGGGGATGTTCATGGATGGCGCGCTGGTGCCGAACACCGAGTTCGGGCACCTCGAGTTCCGCGGCGAGTCGGTCGAGCGGTACGCGGCGGCTTCGGCGAGGAGCCGCGAGGATCTCTCCTGGAGGGATTGGGCCGACCGCGTCGGGGAGTTCCTCGAGATGGTCGACCGGCTCTTCTCGCCCGATCTCGTCATCCTGGGCGGCGGCGTGAGTCGCAAGCCGGAGAAGTGGTTCCACCGGATCGACACCAGATTCGAGACGGTGATCGCCACGATGGCCAACCACGCGGGTGTGGTCGGCGCGGCCATGGCCGCGGTCTGAACGGGAGTCGAGCCTCAGCCGGCGCTCAGGCCGCCACGGCGCTGTCCGATGGCGCGATAGGCGACCACGATCACGGTCAGCGCGGTGAGCGGGACCGCGAAGTACAGCATCAACGATGAGAAGGCGCTCTGGAGGTCGTGCTCGGCGGCGTCGAGGCCGAGCCAGACGAGGTAGGCGACGTAGTAGGAGAGGAACACCGCTCCCTGCCACCGGCGGAGGATGAAACCGTCGGCGAAGATCGGGAGACATGCGACGGCGACCGCCAGCATGAACGGCAGATCGAAGCCCCGCGCTCCGCTCGAGACGATGACGGGGGAGACCACGCCGGTGATGCCGAGCACAGCGAGGATGTTGAACAGGTTCGAGCCGATCGCGTTGCCGACCGCCATGTCGCGCTGACCGCGGGCCGCGGCGACGACCGAGGTGGCGATCTCGGGGAGCGAGGTGCCGACGGCCACCACGGTCAGGCCGATGACGAGCTCGCTGATGTCGAGGGCCCGGGCGATGTCGGTGGCCGCGGTCACCAGGGACTGCGCACCGACCACGAGCAGCGCGAGTCCTCCGACCACGTACAGCAGGTCCCGCCAGAGCGAGGAGCCGCGGATCTTCTCCCGACCGAGCGCGGATGAGTACTCGCTGGCGAGCGTCGCGGCATCGGCCACCCCGTCGTGGTCCTCGTCGGCGTCCTGATCACCCACCGCCGAACGGACCGTCCACACCAGATAGACGATGAGGATCGCCACGAAGAGCCCACCGTCGAGTCGACCGATCCTGCCGTCGAGACCGAGGACCAGCACCAGGGCCGACATCACGATCATGATCGGCACGTCGACGCGCACGATCCGCTGCGCGACGACGAGTCCTCCGCCGACCACAGCTGAGAGGCCGAGGACGAGCAGGACGTTGGCGATGTTGCTCCCGATCACGTTGCCGAGGGCGATCTCGCTCTCGCCGCCGGCCGCGGCGCCGATGCTGACGGCGAGCTCCGGGGCGCTGGTACCGAAGGCGACGACGGTGAGACCGATGACGACAGGGGAGAGCCCGCTGCGCGCCGCCAGACGTGACGAGCCGCGCACCAGGGACTCAGCGCCGACCACGAGGGCGACGACGCCGACGACGAACCAGACGGCGACGAGGGGGCTCATGGGCGCACAGCATCGCAGTGGACGGAGCCACTCGAAACCCCCCGCACCTGACACCATGTCGGCATGGCGGCGCCCGAATCCGAACGTGGGACCTCGCCGGTGCTCGTTCTGGGTGAGGCGCTGTGCGATCTCGTCATCGATCTCGACGGGTCGGTGACCTCGGCGCTCGGGGGCGCGCCGTACAACACGGCTCGAGCACTTGGCCGCCTGGGTGTGCCGACGGGGTTCTCCTCACCGGTCTCGACCGACCGGTTCGGCGAACTGTTGGCCGACTCGCTCCGCGAGGCCGGCGTCGACATCTCCGGCGCTCGGCGGACCGAGGCCCCCACCACCCTCGCGGCCGCCACGCTGTCGGCGGAGGGTTCCGCCTCCTACCGCTTCTACGTCGAGGGCACCTCGGTGCTCGACGTCGAGCCGGTGACCGTGTCCCGCCCGGTCACCGCGGTGATGACCGGCGGCCTCGCCATCGCGCTCCCGTCGGTCACCGCGGCGATCGAACCGGTGCTCCATCTCGATGTTCCGGTGTTCGTCGACGTGAACTGTCGACCCGCGATGATCGATGATCGCCCGGCCTACCTCGAGCGGGTGCATCGGGTGGCATCCCTCGCCGACGTCGTGAAGGTGTCCGACGAGGATGCCCGATGGATGTCGGGGGAGGCGGGGGAGCGAGGGGTCGAGCTCGCCGTCGAGTCGCTGCTCACCCTCGGAGCGCGCGCCGTCGTGGTGACCGCCGGAGCGAGTCCGGTGAGCGTCAGCACACCGACGGGACGCGCTGAGGTGCCCGTTCCCGCCGTGGACATCGTCGACACCATCGGAGCCGGTGACGCCTTCGACGCCGGAATGATCGCCCACTGGTTCCGGGCGGGCGCCGATGCTCGCCGACTCGGAGATCTCGATGCCCTCCTGCCGGCCGTGCGGGCCGGGGTGGTGGTGTCCGGGGCGGTCTGCGCGAGACGGGGAGCCGATCCCCCCACGGTCGATGAGCTCCCCGATGACCTGTGGCCGTGACCGCGGCCGTTGATCGTTAGCGTGGCGGTGTGGACGGGTTGAACCTCGACGAGATGCTCGACGACCTCCGGCGGCTGGTCGAGACCGAGTCGCCCTCGGACGACCCCGAGGCCCTCCGCCGCTCGGCTGAGGTGCTCGCCGAGGTCATCTCCTCCCGTCTCGGGCCGGGGGTCGAGATCATCGAGGGTCCGGCCGGCCCCCACGTCCGCTGGAGCGGATCGGACCGACCCCGGGTGCTCGTGCTCGGACATCACGACACGGTCTTCCCTCTCGGCACCCTCGAGCGGCGCCCCTTCGCGGTCGTCGACGGGCGTGCGACCGGTCCGGGGGTGTTCGACATGAAGGCGGGGATCGTGCAGGCCGTGTGGGGGGTCGCGGCGAGCGGTCACGCCGAGTCGGTCGAGTTGCTGTTCTCCTGCGACGAGGAGGTCGGCTCACTCTCCTCGCGCGCCATGATCGAGGAGCGCGCTCTCGACTGCGGGGCGGTGCTGGTTCTCGAGCCGAGTGCTGACGGTGGCGCGCTCAAGATCGGGCGCAAGGGAACCGGGACCTTCCAGGTGACGGTCCAGGGCCGCGCCTCCCATGCCGGCCTCGACCCGGAGAAGGGTGTCAACTCACTCGTCGAGGCCGCGCACCAGGTGCTCGCCGTCGCCGCCCTCGCCGATCCGACCCGAGGCACGACGGTGACACCGACGGTGGCGCATGGCGGCACGGCTGACAACGTCGTCCCCGCCGAGACGACCATCAGGGTCGATGTCCGGGTGACCGGGCCCGACGAGGCCGCGAGGGTGGAGGCGGCCATGGCGTCGCTCACCCCGGTGGATCCCGCCGCGTCGATCAGCGTGAGTGGTGCCGTCGGCCGTCCGCCGATGCCCGAGGGCTCGGCCGGCGAGCTCCTCGGCCTCGCCCGTGAGCACGACCCGGCGATCGGCGCGGTGGTCGTGGGAGGCGGTAGCGACGGCAACTTCACGGCCGCCGTCGGCGTGCCCACCCTCGACGGGATGGGCGCGGTCGGAGGTGGCGCGCACGCCGATCACGAGCACGTGCTGGTGGAGACGATGCCGGATCGGGCGCGGTTGGTCGCCGCGGTCGTGTCGGCCCGCTGCGCCTGAGTCAGTCGGCGCCGGGGTCGAGTTCGAGCTTGCCGCCCGAACCAAGGGTTCCGACCCGTCGATACACGTCGAGCTTGGACCGGGAGTCGGCGATGTCGAGGTTGCGCATCGTGAGCTGACCGATGCGATCGAGGGGACCGAAGGCGGCGTCCTCGACGCGCTCCATCGAGAGTCGATCGGGTTCGTAGGTGAGGTCGGGCCCGGAGGTGTCGAGGATGGAGTAGTCGTCACCCCGCCGGAGTCGGAGGGTCACCTCGCCGGTCACGGCGGAGCCGACCCAGTGCAGGAGCGCCTCGCGCAACATCAGGCTCTGCGGGTCGAACCACCGTCCCTCGTAGAGGAGTCGGCCGAGGCGGCGACCCATCGAGTGGTAGTTCTCGAGGGTGTCCTCGTTGTGGATCGCGGTGAGCAGTCGCTCGTAGGCGATGTGGAGCAGGGCGAGCGCCGGTGCCTCGTAGATCCCGCGCGACTTCGCCTCGATGATGCGGTTCTCGATCTGATCGCTCATGCCGAGGCCGTGACGACCACCGATCGAGTTGGCCTCGCGGACCAGTGCGACCTGGTCGTCGAAGGTCTGTCCGTTGATGGCGACCGGCCAGCCCTCCTCGAAGCGGATCGTGACGTCCTCGGTCTCGATGTCGACATCCGGGTCCCAGAAGCGGACCCCCATGATCGGCTCGACGATCTCCATTCCGGTCGAGAGCTCCTCGAGCGACTTCGCCTCATGGGTGGCGCCCCAGATGTTGGCGTCGGTCGAGTACGCCTTCTCGGCGGCGTCGCGATACGGGAGCGAGCGGGTGGTGAGGAACTCGCTCATGCCGGCCCGTCCACCGAGTTGGTCGACGAACTCGGGGTCGAGCCAGGGCTTGTAGATCCGGAGCCGGGGGTTGACCATCAGTCCGTAGCGGTAGAACCGCTCGATGTCGTTGCCCTTGTAGGTCGAGCCGTCGCCCCAGATGTCGACGCTGTCGGCCTGCATGGCCCGCACCAGGAGGGTGCCGGTCACGGCGCGGCCGAGTGGCGTGGTGTTGAAGTAGGTGCGTCCGCCGGTGCGGATGTGGAACGCCCCGCACTGGAGGGCCATGAGCCCCTCGCGGACGAGTTCGGGACGGCAGTCGACGAGTCGGGCCTCCTCGGCTCCGTAGACGCGCGCCCGGTCGGGGACACCGGCGAGATCGGGTTCGTCGTACTGGCCGAGGTCAGCCGTGTAGGTGAAGGGCACGGCGCCGCGCTCACGCATCCAGGCCACTGCGGCTGAGGTGTCGAGGCCGCCGGAGAAGGCGAGCCCGACGTTCTCTCCGACCGGGAGCGACATGAGCACGTTCGACATGGGGGTGGAACCTATCCGGAGGTCTCGTTGCGCCCACGGCCGGCCAGTACTGCCACCGTGAGCGCCGCGGCTGAGCATCCGAGCGCGATCACCACGATCCCGATGCCCCGCACACCGGGGAGGTCACCGAGGCCGACGATGACGATGACGAGGGAGCAGAGCAGCCCCAGCGAGATCAGGCGCGGGGGGTCGATCAGGGTCAGGAGCACCATGGCGACCACCGGCGCGAAGGGCACCACCGCGACGAGGGGGTAGCCCGGGGTGGTCGCCAGCAACCACCAGGGAGCCTGTCCCACCTGCTCGGATGCGGCCCACAGCGCTCCGAGGGCCACACCGATGAGGGACCAGCCGAGGAGCAGGGTGAGACGCCAGCGGGGGTGAGCGTGCACGTCTCGACTCTACGGCCGCGAAATCCGCGGCGCGCGTGTCGGTGGCCGCGGATACCCTGCCGTGGATGTCCGGTGTACCCGTGGCCGGCCCTCCGTTCGAGAGGCTCTCGGTCTT